>NZ_JASPIX010000009.1:0-83763 GCF_030229735.1 Corynebacterium sp. MSK074 | reverse complement strand
CAACCAGACCCTCATAGGTCACAGTGTCAGTAACAACCGCACCATTAACAACACGAGTCGAACCCTCAGCAAACTTAGCCTCAGTCTTAATAGACGGCTCCAAAGTCTCCTTAGAGTCCACAGTCTGAGCACGGTCATTCAGATCCTTGTGCTCCGCAATCTTATTCGGAGTATCAGCATCCGGAGTCTCATCACCATTGGACTCAACCTCAAGAGAGGTCAACTCCTCAAACGCAACAGCAGACTCAACCGGCTTCTCAGCATTATCAACCTTGATATCAACCGTGGTCTCACCATCAGCAGACTCAGGGGTGAACTCAGCCTCACCAGTACCCAGAACAGTCTTGCCATCCTTGGACATCAACTTCGCATCCAGGTGGTACTTCTTACCAACAACCAGACCCTCATAAGTCACAGTGTCAGTAACAACCGCACCATTAACAACACGAGACGAACCCTCAGCAAACTTAGCCTCAGTCTTAATAGACGGCTCCCGTCCAGATGGATTCGAGCCGTCTCCGCCGTCACCAGGCAAACCAGGCTGATCCGGGGTGAATACGCGCTGATTACCTTTCAGAGATCCGTGATCCGAAGTCAAATTACCTTGAGGTCCGACAATTGTGATGTAAGCACCTTCTGGGGCTTTCGGAATGGAAACCGAAGGATCCCTTTCCAGAATAAACCTTCCACTTCGGTTAGGATCCTGCTTAATGATGAATCCAGTTAACTGAGTGAATTCCTTTGCACTGCCGTTATAGTTTTTCCACAATGCTCCAGCGGCACCGTCAGAGCTGTGAGTCGGATTCAAAATGTGCTCTCGAGTATCGTTTCGCGCACCCCCGACATACTGACCGTTGTCAACATTACTACCGATCAATGCCGCTAGGTAAACAGAGTAATTCGCAACGGTCTGCTTTTCCCCCTGCAGAATTGCATTGTGCATCTTGGTTGCAACGTTAATAGCAGCGTCACGATATTCGGGCTCAATTGGCGCCTTACCAGCATTATTCCTGTCATAGGTCTTCTTGGCATCAATTGGCTGGCGCAATATAGGATCAATACACCAAGCCCAACCGACGTTCATTTTTCCTTCTGAACCATCGGGCTTGCCCGTCCAAACCATCGTTCCCCAATTAGGGGCGTCCGCTGTTGTCACTTGTGGCAGGCCTTTATTGGCTTCGACCGAGAATCGTTCATCTCCGTCCTGCGCCTCGGCCCCTGGGACGTGGACCATGGCCGCGATTACCGCAATTGCAGCAAGCACTGCGGTAAAGACCATCCACCCCTCTCGGGATATATTTCTTAACTTACTCATTCTTTCCTCTTCGAGCGGTACAAATACTTACATTCGTTTTCCTGTACAGCGAGTGTCTTCGCTGAACAGAACCTGAAATTGAGACTTGAACACACTGCGGTTAATCAGGGTTTTGAACCCGACTCTGGATTAACTCTTATCGTGCTCTCAGCATAATATCACGGGAAAATTTAAGGCGCCAGCCAGAAAGCTTTAGAAAACTGCAGGTTATGCAGGATTTCTAATTTCATACCCACAGGTGGATGCACTTATTTCCACGGTTAACCTAGGTTTAAATACGTATGTTCAATGTATCCTAGGCCTTTCTTAAGGTCTGGACACCACACTAATGGCTTAATCAATACTAAGATTAGCTTTAACAAGACCTACGTAGATATTTCTTTACGCTGTGCTTTATCTAATTTCTTGCAAATTTTAGAGAGGGGGGATTGCACGCAATTTCTTCGCGTCACCCCGCTACCATCCCCAGAAAGTTGGTGTTACAGGTGTAGCTGCATGGCATTCGATAAGAGTGTACGCACGTTCGACATTTTAGAAATGTAGTAATCCTTAATCCTTTTGCCTCTCATCTCCAAGAAGGGCTGTGTGAGCGAAAACTCTGCCTAAGGTCGTCACAATCACACTTAGGACCCCCGAATAGGGAGTGAGGGAGAATTGGGCAAAGAAAAATCCGCACGGGCGTCGGCAAGCGGATGCTTTACCGAGGCCGCAGTGCGGATCCTGGAATGAACTAGGCCTTAAAGAACGGCAGTAACCCGGTAGCCCTTTTCCTGCAGGAGCTGGGAAACCGCCTCAAAAGTATCGCCATCCTTGTCCGGGTTGTAGGTCTCCGGGTTCAGGGCAATATGGGCGGTGTCGCCTTCGTAACGGACGCTGATGAAGTCGTAGCCGGCTTCGGCTTGGGCGGCGTCGATAAGCGCCTGCACGTCGTCGTTGTTGCCCTGCCCAGCAACGGCAACCTGCTCCTGCTCAGGAGCCGGCGCAGCCTCCTGCGCCGGGGCGCCCAGGCCGAAGAAGCCCATAATCGTGGCTAGCAGGCCGCTCAAAAGCTTGATAATCATTGAAGTAACTCCCTGTGTTGAAATACGCGGGAATTGGGCCCGCGAAAGCTGAAAACTCTCTGTGCTTAAAACGAACTTAACTTTAGATGAGGTTTTGGTTACGTTCAACAGGGAAGGACCTATGCTGGCATGTCACGGTCTTGCGGGCAGCTTAAAGGGCACTGAAATGCCACAGCGCCCGTGCTCCTTCTCAATGACGGGACACGGGCGCTTTCGCTCAATTAGGGCTAAATCCCTTAGAGGGACCGAGCGCTGGGTAGGGATAGGAACCTTTGCTGTCTGCTTGGAGGGCTAGAAGAAACATCGTGCAGAGAACCAGTTCAGCTGTGCCAGGGAGCGGGGCTCTCACACCTCCTCGGTGAGGACAACGTCTTACTGGTCTTCCATGACATCGTGACGCACGATGGTCTGGTCGCGGCCCGGACCAACGCCGATATAGGAGATACGGCAGCCAGACAGCTCTTCCAAGCGCAGGACGTAATCCTGTGCCTTCTGCGGCAGCTCCTCAAAGGTGGAGCACTCCGTGATGTCCTCATCCCAGGCCGGCATGGTCTCAAAGATGGGCTCGGCGTGGTGGAATTCGGACTGGGTAAGCGGCAGCTCGTCGTAGCGCTTGCCGTCGACGTCGTAAGCCACGCAGATCGGGATCTCGCCGATACCGGTGAGAACGTCCAGCTTGGTCAGGAAGTAATCGGTAAATCCATTGACGCGGGTGGCATAGCGCGCCACAACGGAGTCATACCAACCACAACGGCGCTTGCGGCCGGTGTTCACGCCAATCTCACCACCGGTGGTCTGCAGGTACTCGCCCCACTTATCAAAGAGCTCGGTGGGGAACGGGCCGGCACCCACGCGGGTGGTATAAGCCTTGATGATGCCCAGCGAGGTCTTGATGCGCGTTGGGCCAATGCCGGAGCCCACGGAAGCACCACCGGCGGTCGGGTTAGACGAGGTCACGAACGGGTAGGTGCCGTGGTCCACGTCGAGCATGGTGGCCTGGCCGCCCTCCATGAGCACGTGCTTGCCGGCCTCGAGTGCCTGGTTGAGCTCCAGCTCGGCGTCGATAACCATCGGGCGCAGGCGGTCGCGGTAGCTTAGGAAGTACTCCACAATCTGGTCCGCCTCGATGGCCTTGCGGTTGTACATCTTCACCAGCATCTGGTTCTTGATATCCAGCGCGGATTCCACCTTCTGGCGCAGGATGGACTCATCAAAAATGTCCTGCACGCGGATGCCAATGCGCGCGACCTTATCGGCGTAGGTCGGGCCAATGCCGCGGCCGGTGGTGCCGATAGCGCGCTTGCCCAGGAAGCGCTCCTGCACGCGGTCCAAGGTCTGGTGGTACGGCGCCACCAGGTGCGCATTGGCGGAAATCTTCAGGCGCGAGGCGTTCGCGCCGCGGGCCTCAAGGCCGTCAATCTCATCAAAGAGCGCCTCAAGGTTGATCACTACGCCATTGCCCAGCACTGGGGTGGCGTTCTCGGACAAAATGCCGGCCGGCAGGAGCTTCAGCTCGTATTTTTCGCCGCCTACCACGACGGTATGGCCGGCGTTATTACCGCCGTTCGGCTTGACCACGTAGTCAACCTTGCCGCCGAGGATGTCGGTCGCTTTGCCCTTGCCTTCGTCGCCCCACTGGGCGCCGACAATGACGATCGCTGCCATTGTTTAGTCACTTCCTCATAATTGAAGCCAAAATACTCTCCAACTTTACACTTTCCCGGCGCAAAAAGCCCGCGTAGCATTGTCCGCATGCGTTTTTTGTTCCTCCGTTGCGGCGCCCCGGGCGTGGCCATGCCTGCCGAAGCCCACGACCTCTCCCCCATCCCTACCCGCAAAGAGCTCGCGCTTATCGACGCCTTCCTCAACCCCCTCCTCCCCACAGACCCCACTCCCTCGCTCGATGACATCGCCGCGCAACCCGACGTTCGCCACCTCGGCGCCCCCGAACCTGCCCCGCAGGCCCCGCACCTAGCTGAGCCCGCCCGCATCGTCGTCGCCGGCTCCGACGCCGCCCTCTCGGCCGTGCTCACCCGCCTCATGCGCTCCGACCGCCTCTGGGCCGAGGTCGCTTTCATCCCCGTCCCCTCGGCCGCAGCCTCTTCCCCCTCAACCACCGCGCCGACCGCCTCCCCCGCATCCGCCACATCCGCGGCCGCGCAGAACTGGGGAATTCCCACCTCCCCGGCCGAGGCCCTCGACTTCGCCCGCACGGCCCCGGTCCGCCCTGCGCCGCTCATCCGCAACGATTCCGGCCTCGCCGTCGCCGGCTCCGCCACCATCTCAGACGCCGCAAATGGCTCTTTCACCGGCGAAGTCATCATCGACGACCACACCCTAGCCGCCACTTCCCCCAAAACCTTTGGCGCGCGCCTCGTCCCGATGACCGACGCCCCCGGCATCCTCGCCGCCCGCGCCACCTCCCCCGTCGAGTCGCAGGGCCGCCTGCGCTCGCTCCTGCGTAAGCCCGGTCAGCTCGACCCCGAATCCGTCAGCACCGGCCGCGCGGTCCAGGCTGGCGGCCCGCAGCTGCGCGTCATCGTCGATTCTGTCCCTCACAAGCGCCCAGTGACCCGCGTGACGTTCTACCGCCACCTGCGCGACCTCCAGATCGTCCGCCCTTAACTCCGCGCGGCGTCCTTTCCTCCGCGCGAGGACGCTAGTCCTCGCGCCCCCACACCTCCGGCGGGTAGGCCGGGTGCTGCGAGGTCGGCACGAGGTGCGCCACGGCCGACTCGCGCGAGAGCCCGCACACCATCAGCATGTCCACCACGATGGAGCGCGTTTGGCCCAGAATCATATAGGCCGAGAGTGTGCCTTCTTTATCGATAATGTCCAGCCCGGCGCGCCCGCCCACGATGCGCAGGCGCTGCACAAGGTCCGGAATCTCAATCGCCTCGTCGTGCCCGTGCTGTTTGCCTTGGCCGTAGAGCTCGCTGATAGCGAGGATGACGTCGGAAAGCTCATCGAGCAACTCCAGCTGCTCGTCCGAAACCTTATCGCGGTCCTCCGTCAGGCCCAGCGCCTGGCGCGAGAGCACGCGCACCCCGCGCACCGCGTTATCCACCGGCATGAGGATGCGCTCCAGCGAACGAATGCTGCGCCGCGAGGCCCACAACAGGGGCGAGACCTCCGAGGCCTCCCTGCCCGATTGCGCCGCGCTCAGCAGGGTATTGACGCTATTTTGCGTACCGCGCACAGCCTCGCGTGCGTCGCGGATGACGGCGGGGTCTTGGCGGCGGATGCCATACGTGACGTCGGCAAGAATGCTTGAGGCAACCTTAAGCACCTTCGACACCTCGCGCCGCGCTTCCACCAACGGGGAATTGGGAATCAGCGCGATGGTTATCAGGCCAATGCCCGAGCCAATCATGGCGTCAATCGCGCGGTGCAGACCGCCCGGGCCCTCCGTGGGCGGGAAAATCGTGGCGATCAAAATCGCACCAAAGACAATCTGGTTGGTGACCAGCGGCGACTTGGTCAAAAACGAGCCGACCACCAGGCCCGCGCCCACAATGAAGAAAATCTGAAACGGCCCCTGCCCCACAATTTGGAAGAGCAGGTCGCCCACGGCCACGCCAATGATGCCGCCAATCGACATCTCCAGCGCCTTTTTCATCCTGTCCCCGCCCGAAAGCCCCAGAATGATGACCGCGGAAATCGGTGCGAAGAACGGCTGCGGGTGCCCCACCACATCGCCGGCTACCCAGTACGCGAGCGCCGCGCCGATAGTCGCCTGGACGATGTAGACAAACCGCGAGCGGATGCGGTTAACCCGCGAGAGCACCGAGCGGTCAATCACCCGCAGCTTTTGCCGCGTTGAGACTCTTTCCTTCGCTTCCGACATGCCCTCCAGCATAGAAGACCGCCCTTACCATCGCCGCCGTCCCCGCGCATCTCGGCCGCCGGCCGGCTTGTGGATAGCTCTTGCCGACGCCCCCTTTCCCCCACCTATCCACAATTTCGCCCTTCCCGGCCGCGCACCGCTTGTTCGGCCCTCGCGTGCCCTTTAGCTTCGGCCGTGTGAACACCGAATTTCTCTTGCTATGCCGCCGCGGCGTCGATCTCGTCGCCGATTTTCAGGGCTGCTCCGAAGACTCGCTCCTCGAGGCCGGGGCCAGCCCCCTTCTGGCTGCCCAGCTCGCCCGCCTGCAGCACGTCTACTTCGGCCGCACGTCCAATACCCGCAAGCAGCGCCTCGCGCGCGATGCCGCCCGCACCCGTGCCCATGACCTCACCACGCTCGATAGCATCGAGTCCTATACCCGCCGCGTGCGCGACACCAGCCGCGCCTGGGACCTGCGCCTAGAACTCTGTCGCACCGAGGCCCGCCTCATCCCTTCTGTGGCCAAGAAGCTCCTCAAGCAGCTCAATCCTCCCCGTCGCCCCGAGCCCGGCGTGCGCTATACCCGCCGCCCCGACGGACCCCACACCATCTCGATTACAGCCGATCCCACCGATATCGCCGATATCAAGGGCGTGCTCTCCTCCGTCAACAAGGACGATCCCCTCGCCGCCGCAAAGAAGGTCCTCCTCGAGGGCAACCCTGGCGCACTGCCGGCCGTGCACACCAACGTCATCCTCACCCTGGACCAGCTCGACCGCATCGTCGCCGCGCCTGCCGACGCCTCCGATATCACCCTCCAGCTCACCAACGGCGCCCGCATGACCGGCGCGCAACTCGTCGCTCGTGCCTTAGCCCAGCGCGGCTATGTCAGCCTCGTTCACCCCGAGCACGGCCCGGTGAACCTGTACCGCACCGAGCGCATGGCCACGTGGAAGCAGCGCATGCTCGCCGCAGCCGAGCACCCCGTGTGCGCCTGGCCGGACTGCAATACGCCTGCCGACGACGCCCAAGTCCACCACCTCACCGCCTGGTCCGCCGGCGGGCCTACCAACCAAGAAAATCTGGTCACCTTGTGCGCGCACCACAACGCCGTCAACCAAGATGACCCCGCCCGGCCCACAGAACGCGGCCGCATGGTGCGCATTGATGGCCGCGTCGCCTGGGTACCGCCGTGGAGCAATACCCCGCGCTTCATCCCCAGCCCCGCCCGACCACCGAATCCCCACCCTGAACCATCCCGGCCCTGGCCCCGCTAGTAGCGCTCGTCGGCCGGACGGCGAAGGCACGAAAAAGCCGCCTCCCACGCAGGGAAGCGGCCAATTCAGCGTGCCTTTTTACGAGGCTGCCTTAACTGAAATCTACTTGGAGATGGACTTGCCCACAGAGTGCAGGTCCTGGCAGGACTCGATGACGCGCTCGGACATACCCTGCTCTGCCTTCTTTAGGTAGGAGCGAGGATCGTAGACCTTCTTGTTGCCAACCTCGCCGTCGATCTTGAACACGCCGTCGTAGTTCTCCATCATGTGGCGAGCGATCGGGTTGGTGAATGCGTACTGGGTATCGGTGTCTACGTTCATCTTGATGACACCGTAGCGCAGAGCCTCTTCGATCTTTTCCTTCTCGGAGCCGGAGCCACCGTGGAAGACGAAGTCGAAGGCGTACTCGTCCTCACCCAGGCCGAGCTTCTTTTGTGCAACCTTCTGGCCCTCAAGCAGGACCTCTGGGCGAAGCTTCACGTTGCCTGGCTTGTAGACGCCGTGAACGTTGCCGAAAGTAGCAGCCAGCATGTAGCGGCCCTTCTCACCGGTGCCCAGAGCATCGATGGTCTTCTCAAAGTCCTCTGGGGAGGTGTAAAGGTTAGCGCCCGCCTTAGCCTGGACGCCGTCCTCTTCGCCGCCGACGACGCCGATTTCGGCCTCGAGGATGACGTGAGCGTTCTTAGCCTTCTCCAGCAGCTCCTGTGCGATGACCAGGTTCTCATCGATTGGAATAGCGGAGCCGTCCCACATGTGGGACTGGAACAGTGGGTTCTCGCCGCGGTCGACGCGCTCCTGGGAGATTGCCAGCAGTGGGCGGACGTACTCATCGAGTACCTCCTTCTGGCAGTGGTCGGTGTGCAGCGCGATATTCACGCCGTAGTGCTTGGCGGCCTCATGAGCGAATGCGGCCAGTGCCTGAGCACCCTTGACCTTGTCCTTCACAGCCAGACCGGAGCCGAAGGCGGCACCGCCGGTGGAGAACTGGATGATGCCGTCGGACTCGGCCTCAGCAAAGCCCTTCAGAGCTGCGTTAATGGTCTCAGATGAGGTGCAGTTGATAGCTGGGAACGCGAAGCCATTCTTCTTCGCGGTATCCAGCATCTCGTTATAGACCTCAGGGGTTGCAATTGGCATGAGTTTCCATCCTTAAAAAGTGGGTTTGTGGTCAAACACGTTCCAGCACCCAAGTATGCCCGTTTCACGAAAATTCTGCCGCAAAAACCGTGTGACATTTTCAACCCGCTCATTTCCGGAGCCAATCCCCCTCTGAAAAGCGTGGATTATTTAGACATGTGCCGCGTCACGCGAGCGCAGGCCTCCATCAGCATCCACCCGGAGAGTTGCACGGACAGATCACGCTCATCTACGCGAATGATGCCGACCTTCTCACTCATGGTGCGCCGGCCGAATCCGTAGTTATGCGGCAGGCGCGCATCGGACAACCAGTCGGATCCGAAAATCGGCAGGCCGTCGACCTCGAGGCGGTGCTCCCACACCGACTCGGCCGAGGCCACCACCATGCGCGCGGCCAGCTTTTTCGTCGCGCGGTTGGCGGGGGAATCGCCGGGCAGGCGCACAGCGACGTCGGCAAGATAGCGCATCAAAATTCCCTTAAACAGGCCACCGTCGCCATCGCCGGTCTCCCAGTCCACCACGCCCGAAGGCGTAGCCATGCCCGAAGCCACGGTCTGCACCAAGCCCCGGATGCGGATGATGTAATCCATCATCTCGGAAGCCATCTCGGCCTCGTACACGCTGTCGATGTGCTCCAGATCGCCCACGCCGGCCTTTTCCCGCAGCGCCAGCACGATTTCCAGGCACGCACCCAGCACCACGCCCTGGCAGTAGGGGTGGATGTTTTTTACCACCTCAGGGCCGTCCATGCGCATGCGGACGCCGTCCATGATGTAGCCGTCGTCGTCAAGCAGGTGGTCATAGATCCAGTCAACGATGTGGCGTGCTTCCTCAATGCGCCCCATCCGCGCGAGCATGATGGCGCCCGGGCCATTGGAGGGCACGTTCATGAAATTCTCGCCCAGGCGCCACGGCAGCACGCCAAGCGTTTCATCGAGGCCTTCGTGGATATTGCGCTGCAGGGCCGCGAGGCGCTTGGGCGTCTTTGCCTTCTTCAGTCCTTCCACGCGGCCGAAGGCCAGCGCGAGCCAGGCCTTGTCGTCGTAGTACTTATTCTTGGTCAGCTGCGCGAGGTTGCGGATGCGAATGCCGCGCAAGGTGTCATAGATGCGGTAGCGGCGCACCTTGGTGTTATTGCGCAGCGCCGCATCGACGAGGCAGTCCAGGTAGTGGGCCTGCCACCAGTAGTGCCAGTGGACAAAGAGTTTTTCCTTCGTGGTGGGCGGCCAGCTAACCACCGCTAGATTGGTGCGAGGCAGGCCCCACACAGAGTGCGCGTGGCGCTCATTGATGGCGGCCTCTGCGAGTTCAGCGCGGTGAGCCCATTTTTCTTCCACGGTTCCTCAATCACTCCAGTCGCACGGGTAGATACAGCTAGTGTAGCGATCTTCCTACCAAGAATTATCCAGATCGGCGTGCTGGCGGATCCAGGCGTGCATGGCGATGCCGGCCGCGACACCCGCGTTGATGGAGCGGGTGGAGCCAAATTGGGCGATGGAGCAGGTCATCACCGCGGCATCCTGGGCCGCTTGCGTCACGCCGGGGCCTTCCTGGCCGAAGAGCAGCAGGCTGCGCTCCGGCAGCTCGGCCGTTTCCAGGGGCACGCAACCGGGGGTGTTGTCGATGGCAACGACGGTAAGGCCCTCCTCGGCCGCCCAAGCAATAAGCTTCTCGACGCTCTCGTGGTGCATCAAGTGCTGGTACCTATCCGTGACCATTGCCCCGCGGCGATTCCACCGCCGCCGGCCGACGATGTGCACGGTATCGACAGCGAAGGCGTTGGCGGTGCGCACAACGGTGCCGATATTGGCGTCGTTTTCGAAGTTCTCGATGGCGATGTGCAAGCTATGCCGGCGCTTATCGATGTCCTCTTTGATCGCTTCCCTGCTCCAGTAGCGGTAGGCGTCGACGACGTTGCGACGGTCGCCTTCGGCGAGCAGCTCTGGATCGTATTTCGCGGCCTCCGGCCCTTGCGGCAGCGGACCTTCCCAGGGGCCTACGCCATGGCGGCCCTCGTTCCACTCGGTCGGGCCCTTGGCCTGGTCGGCCGCGCCATCTGCGTTAGGCGAGGTCAAGGTCGCCCAAGCCCAGCAGGGAGCGGTACTCGAGGCCTTCTGCGGCGATGACGTCGCCGGCGCCGGTCTCGCGGTCCACAACGGTCGCCACGCCCACGACCTCGGCGCCGGCCTCGCGCAGCGCGGCCACGGCGGTCAGCGGGGAGTTACCGGTAGTGGTGGTGTCTTCTACGACAAGAACCTTCTTGCCTTCTACGTCCGCGCCCTCGATGCGACGCTGCATGCCGTGCTTCTTGGCTTCTTTGCGCACGACGAAGGCGTCGATATCGCGGCCCTCGGCATGCATGATGGAGGTAGCAACCGGGTCGGCGCCGAGAGTCAGGCCACCGACGGCCGCGAAATCCCAATCTGCGGTCAACTCGCGCAGCAGGGCGCCGATAAGGCGGGAAGCTTCGTGATGCAAGGTAGCGCGGCGGAGATCCACGTAGTAGTCAGCTTCCTTACCTGAGGACAGGGTCACCTTGCCGTGGACGACGGCCAGTTCCTTAACCAGTTCGGCGAGGCGGGCCTTCTTCTCGGCGTCCAAGTTCTGGGCGTGCGCGTTCTGGGCGTTGGTGGTGTGAGAATCCACAGTCATCTGCTCCTTGTTGTGGTTCGGGGACGGCGGCCGGCCGCCGGTATCGGACTCTAGGCTACTCTCCCCGGCGCGGGTCCGATTCCTCGGCCGCGGAGTCGCTCGCCGGGTTGGGGTCGGCCTGGTTGCGATCGGCCGCGGACTCGCTCGCCGGGGTGGGGTCGACTGGGTTGGGGTCGGCCGCACGGAGGCCATCGGTGGTGGAGTCGGCGGAGGGGCTGTCGAAGATGGAGGCGGCGCGGAACTGCTGGCGCGGCAGGCGGGCGGTATGAGAATCGGGGTTGGGGCGCTCGCGGCCGTCGGCAATGGCGTCTACTTCGTCGCCGCCGAGGGCGCTGTGCTCGACCGGGCCGCGGGTTTCGGAGTAGGCCCGAGACGGCATCTGCAACGGCTCTTCCGGCCGTTGGATGACGGGTCGCTCGAATTCGGGCGCGCCTGCGGTCGGCGCGCCGCCGACGACTTCGACGATGGGCTGAGCGGGAATCTCGCGGGCTGGATCCAATTCCTCAAGGCGCACCACGTGGGTGGCCGAGGAACGCGGGGGGAGGACGCGGGCGGCGTCGGCAAGCAGGGCGAGAGGCGGCAGCATCGCGTCCCATTCCGCGGAGCGCGCCTGCTTCGTGGTCTGCGCCAGGACCCACTCTGTTTCCATCCACAGTGCGGTAACGGCCTCGGGCATTTGCTGGAGGGCGACGTGGACGCGCTCGTCCACCATGCGCTCGGTCACGGCGCTATCCGAGGAATACACATCGAACCCCTCGATGGTCATGGCCAAAAGCAGGTCCTCGGAAGCCTTCGCGTCGTCGCGATCGAAACGACGGAAGTCCACCACCATGTCGGAGGCTGCGCCGGTGCGCATGGCCATGACGTTGACGCCATCGATATCCATCAACAGCATCTCGTGGCCGTACACGTTACCGGCGACAATGTCTTTGGGAGCCGCGCCGGTGGAGGCCACTCCCCTGGTCCATTCGTCTACGAGGTAAGGGTCGGCCTTCATGAATTCAAATCCCTTGGCTTCCGCCCAATTGCGGCGCTCGCGGCGCATGGTTCCCGGCAGGATCGGCCGGTGGCGCGCATGTGGCTTGGAAGGCGCGGGGTGCTCGCTCGCGGTCTCGGGGGCCGGCTGGTGATCGGGGTCGGGAGCCGGTTCACGCTCGGGGACCGGCTCGGGTTCGTCAGTTGGCTCAGGTTCTTGCTGGGACGGGGTCTCGGTCGCGGGCTCGGGAGTGGGCTCCGGTGCGGGAGCTGACGCAGCTGCTTCGGTGGCCGGGGTAGCCGGGTCAGCGGCAGGGGCACGCTCGGGGGCCACGCTCGAGGCCGAATCGGCAGGCTCGGCCGGGGCAGCGTTTTCGGGCGCGGCGAAGGTGGATGCGGAGTCCGTTGGAGTGGGATCTGCGAGAGCGGCATCAGCGGGGGTGGGTTCCACGGAGCTGGGGTCTGCGTCGGCGGAGGGTGTAGGGGTGGAGGTGCGCTGTTTGCCGTCGTAAAGCAGCAGGGCACCGCCGGCAATGCCGAGAAGGACCGCAAAAGCAAGGATTAGAAAAGCCATCACCCCACGATAGTAGTAGGAACGAGCAAGCCCTCAGCGCTCGGCGCGCGGACGCGGGAGGCTGAGGGCGAAGCGAGGGGCGGACTGGGGCGATTAGCCGTTGACGGTGAGGCGGTCGCCGCGCTCGACGGGGTTGTGGGGGTTGGCAGACCACTGGGACCAGCCACCGACATAGTGGCGCAGGCCGGTGAAGCCAGCGTCTTCCATGGCGGCCAAGGCGAGGGCGGAGTGGTTACCGGAACCGGAGTAGATGATGGCGCCTTGGACGTTGTCGGGGGTGAGGCCGGCGTCGAAAAGCACTTCGCGGATTTCGCCCGCGGACTTCCAGGTGCGCAGGCCATCGTTGTGGAACAGGCGCTCCGGCACATTGACGGCGCCGGGGATGTGGCCGGCCTTGAGGTCAAGGTTCTCGCGACGGCCGGCGAAGCGGTTGCGGGTGCGGGTATCGATGAGCAGGCCATCGTGATTGCGCACGTCATCGATGGTGGCCACGGGCATCTGGCCCGGGTTGACCTCGGCGGTGGCACCAACGGCGAAGTTGCCAGGGCCGGTAAGCGTGGTATAGCCCAGGTGGCGCCAATTGGCTAAGCCGCCGTCGAGGATGCGGACGTTGTCCAGGCCGGCCCAGCGCAAGGTCCACCAGGCGCGGCCGGCGAAAAGGCCACGGCCTTCGTCATAGACCACGACTGGGCGATCCTCGCGGATTCCCCACTGGCGGAAGTGCTCCTGCAGCTTATCCGGATCCGGCAGCGGGTTGCGGCCTACCTGGGAGCCGGGCAGGCCGGCGAAGGAATTGGCGGTATCGCTAAATAGTGCCGTCGGGATGTGCAGGGAGGTGAATTCGTTATAGCTCTGGCGCAGCTGCGGCTGCCAGTGGGTGGCCAAGAGGGTGAAACGCTCGCCGTGATAAATGGATTCGCGGAGTTCTTGCGGGGAGACCAAAATGCTCATGCCCCCGAGTCTAGGGGCATGAGCAGGATTTGGCGCGGCGGGCGCTGCGCGGCCGACTAGCGGGCGGCGATGTCTAGTTCAGCGCCGCCATCGGCGACGTCCACGTGGACGGTGTCGCCATCGACAATATCGCCGGCCAGCAGCTTCTTGGCGAGCTTGTCACCAATGGCCTGCTGGATGGTGCGGCGCAACGGGCGGGCACCATAGGCCGGGTCATAACCGCGCTCGGCCAGCCAGGACTTGGCAGAATCCGAGACCTGCAGGGTCAGGCGGCGGGCGTCGAGGCGCTCGGACAGGCCGCGCAGTTGGATGTCGACGATGCCGCGCAGTAGCTCCTCAGAAAGGGGCTCGAACATAACCACATCATCGAGGCGGTTGATGAATTCGGGTTTGAAGGCCTTCTTCACCGCGTCCATGGTCTCCTCGCGGGTGCCGCCGGCGCCCAGGTTGGAGGTCAGGATAATAACGGTATTGCGGAAGTCGACGGTGCGTCCTTGGCCGTCGGTAAGCCGACCTTCATCCAGGACCTGCAGGAGGACGTCGAAGACGTCGGGGTGGGCCTTCTCTACCTCGTCGAAAAGCACGAGCGTATAGGGGCGACGGCGCACGGCCTCGGTGAGCTGGCCGCCAGCCTCGTGGCCGACGTATCCCGGAGGGGCACCGACGAGGCGGGAAACGGAGTGCTTCTCGCCGTACTCAGACATATCGATGCGCACCATGGCGGATTCATCGTCAAAGAGGAAGTCCGCCAATGCCTTCGCGAGCTCGGTCTTGCCCACACCGGTGGGACCGAGGAAGAGGAAGGAACCGGTCGGGCGGTTGGGGTCGGCCACGCCCGCGCGGGAGCGGCGAACGGCGTCCGATACAGCAGTGACGGCTTCCTTCTGGCCGACCACGCGGTTGCCCAGCACGGATTCCATATTGAGCAGCTTCTCGGTCTCGCCCTGCAACATCTTGCCGGCCGGGATGCCGGTCCAGGCGGAAACGACCTCCGCGATGGTGTCCGGGCTTACCTCCTCATCGAGCATCGTATTGCGCTGCTCGGCGGCCTTGACCTCCGCGGCCGCGAGATCCTTTTCCAGCGGGGGGATCTTGCCGTAGTTGATCTCGGAGGCGAGTGCGAGGTCGCCGTCGCGCTCGGCGATTTCAGCCTGGCGGCGCAGGTCATCGAGTTCTTCCTTGATGTTTTGGACATCATCGATGGCCTTCTTCTCATTGGCCCAGCGGGCCTTGAGCTCGCCGAGCTTCTCGCGCTGGTCCGCGAGCTCGCCTTGCAGGGTGGCTAGGCGATCCTGGGAGGCGGCGTCAGATTCCTTCTTCAGCGCCAGCTCTTCGATCTCCATGCGGCGTACGATGCGCTCCAGCTCGTCGATTTCCTGTGGGGAGGAGTCGATCTCCATGCGCAGGCGGGAGCCTGCTTCATCGACGAGGTCGATGGCCTTATCCGGTAGGAAGCGGTTGGTGATGTAGCGATTGGATAGCTCGGCGGCCGATACCAACGCGGAGTCCATGATGCGCACGCCGTGGTGCACCTCGTAGCGCTCCTTCAAGCCACGCAGGATGCCGATGGTGTCTTCCACGGAAGGCTCGGCGGCGTAGACCTGCTGGAAGCGGCGCTCGAGGGCGGCGTCCTTTTCAATGTACTTGCGGTACTCGTCCAAGGTGGTGGCGCCAACGAGGCGCAGCTCGCCGCGGGCCAGCATGGGCTTAATCATGTTGCCGGCGTCCATGGAGCCGTCGCCAGTAGCGCCGGCGCCAACGATGGTGTGCAGCTCATCGATGAAGGTGATGATCTCGCCCTCGGAGGACTTAATCTCATCGAGCACGGCCTTGAGGCGCTCCTCGAATTCGCCGCGGTACTTCGCACCGGCGACCATGGAGCCAAGATCCAGGCTGATGAGGGTCTTGCCCTTGAGGGACTCGGGGACGTCGCCAGCCACGATGCGGCGGGCCAAGCCCTCCACGATGGCGGTCTTGCCCACGCCGGGTTCACCAATGAGCACTGGGTTATTCTTCGTGCGACGGCTAAGCACCTGGACCACACGGCGGATTTCCTGGTCGCGGCCGATAACCGGGTCGATCTTTCCCTCTCGGGCGCGGGCGGTGAGGTCCGTGGCGTACTTTTCTAGGGCCTGGAACTGGTCCTCCGGGTTCTCAGAGGTCACCTTGGCAGCGCCGCGGACGGAGGGGAAGGCACCCTTGATGGCGTCATAAGTAGCACCACGGCCGGTAAGTAGCTCGGCGGCGTCGGTCTTAGAGCCAGCGATGGCGGCGAGGAGGACCTCGGTGGAGACGAATTCATCGCCCAGCTCCCCGGCCAGCTCCTGCGATTTAGTCAGGACGTTGAGGCCGTCGCGGTTAAATTGCGGGTTGGCCATATTGGCGCCCTCGGCTTTGGGATAAGAATCAACGAGCTCGCGGGCTTCCTTGAGCACGATATCTGGGTCTACGCCGGTGGCCTTAAGAACTGGGGCGGCAATGCCGCCTTCTTGGCTCAAGATAGCGGCCAGCAGATGGGCCGGGCGGATATCCGGGTTGCCATTAGAGGAGGCTGTTTGCAGGGCGTCCTGCAGGGCCTCTTGTGTTTTAGTGGTGGGGTTAAATGAGTTCATGTGTGCGTTGCTCCTTCTAAGTTTTATTCACCCACTGTAGGGCTTCACTTAGCACAACGCACCCAGAGTTGAGCCTATTCCACTCAACCTAAATATTTTTGAGCGTGGGGCGCTCAACTTTGCGCAGGACTTTTAAACCTGCTTGTATTCCTCGTTTTCGTGGCCCAGAATCTGCAAGCTATGCGCGATGGCAAAGAAGGATACGGTCACTACCTGAACAAAAAGCGCCCACTTGAGATCTTCATTAAAGGTTTTGAAATCGCCGATACTGCACAGATGGGCAATGCCATTGGCGCCGGCCCATACAGCCAAGGCGCTGATATAAACCAGCTGGTCGGTGGGGGTAATTCCCATCTCGATGACAAACTTGCGGAGTAGGTCCATCATGATGGCAAAGTTCTTGGTCATGCCCTGGTGCGAGCTGCCATCACCATTGTGTGGAACGATGGAACCGCTGGCCAGAGCGATAATGGAGCTGAAACGCTCTGGGTACATCATCGCGTAATTAAAATAGGCGGCCGCAACAATCTGCAGTTGGTCTACAGTGGGGGTGTCCTCCGGAAGCGCAGCAAGGCAATCCTCGAAGACCTTGGCCATTTCCGTGGTGGTGAGGGTTTCTGCCACCTCACGCAGCGCGAAATCGTTGTCCACGATGGTGGTCAGGAAGTCTTTGGAGGTACCAAGCTTTTCGGCCACGTGGTCAAAGAAGCGGCGGTCGACACCGCGGCGACCAGCCACGCGCAGCGCGGCCTCAATAATGACCTTCTTGGCTTCCTCAGGATCCATCTGCTCAAGGTTATCCGGAGCCACGAAGGGTTTTTCACGCTCGCTGCCCATGACCTTTTCCACAATGCCGCGGGCATCGTTCATAATGGGGCGGCGTTGCGGGATCTGCTTATTCTTAAACCAATATTGCAGGGCATCGACTACGAGGCGATCGACCTGCTTAAGGTTGGCGGCGCGAATAACGGCGTGCTGCAGGCGCAAGATGCCCACCACACTCAAGTGCCCCATGCCATGAATGACCGACCAGAGCGCCAAAGTGATGCGGCCGATTTCCAAGGGCGAGATATCTCCATCTGCCGCTACGACGGCACCCTGTTCTTCGGCAAAGCGCTTGACGACGTCCAGCGCCATGTCCGCCCCCGGAGTCCCCGACTTTTCCCCCTTGGCAAATTGGCAGACGTGCTCCTCATCCATAGCATCGTACCGCTCGAAGAGGTAGTGGTAGATGGCGGGCTCGTCATGGGCGTAGGCAAAGTAGGCCTCTGCCAGCTGCATGAGGACATCGCCGCCGGAATCACCCTCCGGCAGGTGACGCGCCGCTTCCACCATGTATTCAGACATGCGACGATCCAAGAAGGCGGGGACTTCCGCGAGCATGTCGGCACCGGTGGCGAATTCCTCAGCCACCACCTGTGGCGAGAGACCAGCCTGGTCCGCCACAGATTCCACGGTAACGGCTTGCTCGCCTTCGCAGCCCGCTACATAAACAGCGGCTTCCAGGATGATCACCCGCCTGGAAGCCGCATCTAACTGGTACATCTAGTTCCCCATCAAGACAAAGATTAATACCCGCTAATTCTAACAAAATTTAAGGTACAGGAATAACCCCCAATCGAATGCCCTTTCTCGAGAAAATCTTTTCTCACCGATGTTAACGGTGGTAGCGCGGCCTATAGGCCATGGTCGCGGCCATGAGGGTTTCCACCAATCCCGCACCGACGAGAAATATTCTTAACTTTTATGCGGTCAATCTCATAGTTTTTCAAGGCGGGAAGGAGGGGGTCGTCGGCAAGCGCGGCTATGCTTGCTTCTGTCCTACATGGCCGATGCCCTCTTGGAAGATAGTGCCGCGCGGCGGCATAAGGCGCATGGCCTTGAAGGCAATGTAGACGCCGATGGAAATCGCCAAGGAAATGGCGCCGAAGACGCCGGTAAATCCGTACATGACAGCCATGGGCGCGATGATGGTCCACGAGATTTCGAAGGGACCGAAACCGATATAGGCCATGCCGTATTCGGACAGCGTGCCGGACTTGAGCTTAGGATCCACAATCTTGAGGATGGCGATGCCGGTCGCCACGGTGGCGGTGGCCCAGCCCCAGCCAAAGATGCCGCGCTCGATCCAGCGCTCACCAAAGAACTCGGCCGGGAACCACAGCAAGAAGAACACGCAGAAGATGGTGCCCAAGACGAAGAGCAGGAGAAGTGCCTGCCAATAAGAGGCAATAGCGGCTGGGACGATGGCAGCCACGCCGAAAGCGATGAGGTAGTCCGTGGCCGCGCCGGAAATGGAGGAAATGGAGTCCTTATCCAGATAATCCTCGGCGCCGACGAAATTCATGACCGCACGGAAGAGAAGGCCCACCACCATAGACATAGCAAAAAGCGGCACGGAGACGTTTTCCCAGATGCTGCTCAAACCCTGATTGATGCCGTAGGCGGTCATCACGGTCAAGATGATGAAGCCAAAGTGCAGTGCGAGCGGCTCGATGGAGGAAGGGTTGGTGGTAGCGCGGCCGAGAGACGGGCGCTCATCAATATTCTTGATGTAGCCGCGACGCAGCTCTTCCGGCAGCTCCTTGGGTACGTGGGAGACCTTGCCCTTGCGGATGCCCCAGTTACCGGCGATTACGCCGCCAATGATAGCGGCCAGCGTGCCGACGGTCGCTGAGGTAAAGCCGAGCGAAGACGCGGCATCAGCGCCCACGCCCTCCAGCGCGCCGCCCACGGCCGCAGCAGTACCGAAGCCGCCGGTAAAACCGACGGGCAGCATCATGCCGAACCAATTCGGGGTATCGAAAAGCGGCGCAAAGAGGATAAGGCCCAGCACGATAAACAGGCCCCACTGGCCGGTGAACATCATGGTGGAATAGCCCCACATATTGCGCGCGCCCTTGCCCATGTTGCCGCCCACTTCCATGGAGTAGGCCATGGACGCAAAGACCACCGCAATGAGGATGGAGGTGTAGTCACCCAAATTATCGGAGAAGTTGATCCAGCCCAGCACGTTTGGACCTACCAGCAGGCCGATAAGGCCGGCGGTAATAGGGGCAGGCAGCAGCAGGTCCTGGAAGATGAACTTCACCTGGTGACGCAGGACGTTGCCGATGACCATAAGCAAAGAAATCCAGCCCACATCCAACATGAGCGTATAAGCGGAAAAATCTTCCATGGGGACCCTTTCTAGCTGTGCAATTATGGCGGCTTGCCCCCGTTAGAGGGCAGACGGATAGGGAATACAATACCTTTCGCTAAGTGATCCACAACATAGGCTCCCGTTTTCACCCCCACTACAGCTTTCAGTAGGTAGCTCGACCCCCAGTTGGGCGCTGACTATTAGGATGATGTGACATGTGGGAATTGGGCGAGCATTTTCGAAATTACGCAGACGAGTACCGCGATGCGGTCCACGAGCATTTCTTTAACGCGGTGCCTGAATCCCGGCAGATTTTTGCCCTGTCCATGCGCGATACCCATACCTCGATGGTGCCTGCGCTGGCGTGGGTGATTGAACATACGGAGCCTGGGGAGCCCCTGCTTGCCGACGTCTCCGCAAAGCTCACCCAGCTCGCCCGCGATCACCGCCGGCATGGGTTTCCGCCCGAAATCTATGCCCGCTTCGACGATGCCCTCGTGGCGGGACTGCGGGTTTTGGCGCTGACGCAGTATCAATACAACTTTGCCTGCGACGTCATCCACCAGGTATGTACCACGATGGCCGACGCCGCACGGGAATCCGACGCCGCCGGCGAAGCACCGGCGCACTCGGCGCAAGTGGTAGCTGTAGATCACCCCACCCGCGAGACATCCATCATCCGCGTGGAGGCTGGCCTGGCTGTGCCCTACCAACCGGGGCAGCACTTTCCGGTGACTACACAGTACTTGCCCGGGCAATGGCGGATGCTCTCCCCTGCGCAGCCTAGCGACGGGACCGGTCAGCTGATCTTTCACGTCTCCACCGCGGGCGAGGCTTCCCGGTCCCTCGCGCACGCGCAGCCCGGAGACTGGTGGACCTTGGGCCAGCCCGCCGGCGGCATTAGCCTCCAGAACGCGGGTGCAGGTGAACTGGTCATCATTGCCTACGGCACCGGCTGGGCCACAGCCCGCTGCGCGGCGCTCGCCGCGCTGGGCGATAAAGTCCGCAGCCGAGTACCGCGCCTCTTTGCCGTGGCGGGCAGCCCCGGCGCCCACTATGACACCTACTTCCAGCAGAACCTAGCAGCGCTCGGCGTACCGGTGCGCCGCATCGTGCGGGAAGAAAAAGACCCGTGGTTGCTCAATGCCCGCGAATTGGCACCCGGCGCCGACTACGTGGTCTCCGGGGAGCCGACCGATGTAATAGTCAACGAGGTGGAGTTATCCACAGGCACTCCCCCGCGCTTCCTACTCGTCGGACCGGCCGAAGAAGTTGTGGAAGGTGAGGAAGAGTTGGTTCAAAGGGGCGTCGGCAAGCAGCACATCGACCTCCTTAGCTGGGGCCGCGACGGGCGCTGGCAGCCGGAAGACTACGCGGCACTGGCCTAGTCCGCAGTGGCCACGACCGGCAGGGCGCGGCGGGTTTTCGCTACCTCATTCGGATCGATGTCGGCATAAAGGATGTCATCCTCGTACCCGGCCTCGGCCATGCGCACGCCATTCGGATCAACGATGGTGGAATGGCCAATGCCCGTTGGTCCGGAAGGATTGCCCGCCTCTGCGTCACCGCCCGGGCGCGATTGGCCGGCCGCAACGATATAACTGGTGGAGTCCAAGGCACGCGCGGCCGTGAGCAGGCGCCATTGCTCCAGCTTTCCGGGGCCGTCCGCCCAGCTCGTGGGCACAACAATGAGCTGCGCGCCCTGGCTGGCCAGCTCCTTAAACTGCTCCGGGAAACGGATGTCATAGCAGGTGGCTACGCCCACAATAAGGTCATCCACGTCGAAGGCCACCAGCGATTCGCCGGCCAAGACCGTATCCGATTCGCGGTAGTCAAAGGCATCATAGGTATGAATCTTGTCGTAGCCACCCAGTACGCCAGGACCTGCAATGAGCACCGTATTGGTCACGCGATTAATGGTCTTGCCCTCGCGCTCCACGGTATCGGCTGGGCAGAACATGCCGGCCACGACGGTGACCTCGAGCTCCTCTGCGAGCGCTTGGATCGCCGTGGCGAACGGGCCTTCGAGCGTCTGCGCCTGCTCATCAAGGCGCCCGGAGCGGAAATTCTGCGACGTGGCCTCCGGCAGCACGATTAACCGCGCCCCGTTTCCGGCTGCCTCACGGATCTTGGCAAGGGCCAGTTCCTGGTTTTCGGTGATATTACCGGTGGACGTTAACTGCACTGCTGCTACCTTCATGCCTCCCAAAATAATGAAGCAGGGCAAAGTTATCCACAGGCTGCGTCATAACCCCTAGCGCGGCGTTGTGTGGTCCTTCAGGCTTAGGGGCATGAGTTATGTAGAAATTCCCACGCACCTGCCCGATTACGTCCGCTCCCTCATGGCGCGTCCTCCACTGCCACCGCCGACGGCCGCGCTCGATACCGCCTACCGCACCGCGGCCGCACTAGAGCGGGCCCGCGACACCTGGTCCAGCACCGTGGCCGCAACGGAGGACGCCACGACCGAGCAATTGCGCTCCATTGCGGCCTTTCTCGGCACTGCCGCTGGGGTGGATTCCCGCCTGGGCCATGCACTGGGAGATGCGCGATGACCCTATCTATGGCTTTAAGACATGGCGCCAGTACGTTGCACAGCGAACGCACTGAACTGCGTTTTCGATTTTTAGATGCACACCAGGATTGGCGCGGCCTATCCCTGGGTGGCCCCGCTGGTGACGCCGCCCGCACCAGTTTGGCGGGCTACACCGACTGGCTGACCCAGCCGCTGCACCAGATGGAGCAGGTTGCCACCACCCTTGAGCGTCACGCGGACCTGCAGGCCCGCCGCGAGGAACTCGAGGACCGCATCATCGCATTTCTAGGACAAGTGGATGAGCGCAATGGCGCCGCGGCCAGTGCCGCTGGACTCTTGTTGAATCAGGTGCGGGCACTGGGTGATTCCCTCGACTGGCTGTGCTCCCAAGAAATCGATGCCCTGTGTACGCCTGCCGGGGTCGCGCCACCCGTTCGCTTCGAAGACTTCTCCGATCTTCCAGTGGATACCGTCCACGAGATTAACCTTGCCCACGCCAGCGAGCACGTATCTCAGCTAGCCGCGCAGAACCCAGATATGCGGGTGCTAGAAACTAGCGACGGACGGCTCGTAGCCATGGTGGACCCCGGCGGCTTCCGGACTACGCCGGCATCACTTACCACCTTCGTGGAAGGAGTTCACTCCTCCGATCCAGAAACCTGGCAGCGCGCGGTAGACCGCGGCCGCAATCTTGCTAAGGCCAGTGGCGGGCCGGCGGTGGTGTGGTTGGGCTACCAGGCGCCATCCTCCCTACCCCGTGCGGTTCACGCCACTCCCGCGCGCACTGCCAGTCAAGAACTCGCCCGGTTTCAGCGCTCGCTCGGTACACGCTATCCGCAGGCCAAGCGCACCGTAGTGGGATATTCCTATGGTTCTGTCGTCACCGGGCATGCCGCAAAGCAGGAAAGGATTGCTGAGGACGTAGTGCTCGTCGGCAGCCCTGGCACCGGCGCTGACCATGCCTCAGAACTGCATGGCCGCATCTGGGCAGCCACAAATGCCAACGACCCCATCGCTATTACGACGGGGCCTAACGGCGGCATCCATGGTCCCGATCCCACCGTTGATACTTTTGGTGCCACTCCCCTCCCCGGCGCGGATGGCCTCCCTGGCGATCATGGCTCCTATTGGGAGGACCCACGGTTCTTGCGTGGCCTAGGCCAAGTGGCGCGCGCGAACTAGTCCGAAGGGTACGGCCTTTAGAACAGGCCGGCCGGCTGATCCGAATAGGAGACCAACATATTCTTAGTCTCCTGATAGTGGCCCAGCATCATCAAGTGGTTCTCACGGCCAAGGCCAGATTCCTTGTAGCCACCAAACGCGCTATGTGCTGGGTAGTCGTGGTAGTGATTGACCCACACGCGGCCGGCCTGGATATCGCGGCCTGCGCGGTAGCAGATGTTTTGGCTGCGCGACCATACGCCCGCCCCAAGGCCGAAGTTGGTGGCGTTAGCGATTGTGATCGCCTCGTCATAGTCCTTAAACGTAGCTACGGAGAGCACCGGGCCAAAGATCTCCTCCTGGAAGATGCGCATGTCGTTATTTCCCTTAAACACGGTGGGCTCGATGTAGTAGCCCTTTTCCAGGCCTTCCACCTTGTTCACGTGGCCGCCCACAAGAGTCTCCGCGCCTTCTTGCGGACCGATCTCCAGGTACTGCTTGATCTTGTCCATCTGCTCCTGGGAGGCCTGCGCACCCATCATGGTTTCCGTATCGAGTGGGTGACCAATCTTAATCTTCTTGACGCGCTCAACGGCCAGTTCCAAGAACTTATCCGCAATGTCTTCGTGCACCAGCGCGCGCGATGGGCACGTGCAGACCTCGCCTTGGTTAAGGGCGAACATGACAAAGCCCTCCACGCACTTTTCCAAGTAGGAATCGTCTTCATCCATGATGTCTTTGAAGAAGATGGACGGGGATTTACCACCCAGTTCCAAGGTAACGGGGATGACCTTGTCAGCGGCAGCCTTGTTGATGATCTTTCCTACCGGGGTAGAGCCGGTGAAGGCGATTTTGGCAATGCGGTCCGAACCGGATAGTGCCGCACCGGCTTCATCACCTAGGCCATTGACGATATTGAGCACGCCGTCAGGAAGAAGATCACCGATGATATCGATGAGCAACAGGATGGATGCTGGTGTCTGCTCAGCCGGCTTCATGACAATGCAGTTTCCAGCAGCCAGCGCTGGCGCAATCTTCCAGGCGGCCATGAGCAACGGGAAATTCCACGGGATAATCTGGCCTACGACGCCGAGCGGCTCATGGTAGTGATAGGCCACGGTGTCCTGGTTGAGCTGGGACAGGCGGCCCTCCTGGGCGCGGATGGCGCCAGCGAAGTAGCGGAAGTGATCCACGGCCAGCGGAATATCAGCGGCCAGAGTTTCGCGTACGGCCTTGCCGTTCTCCCAAGTTTCCGCGACCGCAATCTTTTCCAGGTTTTCCTCGATGCGGTCCGCAATGCGATGCAGAAGCAATGCACGCTCGGCCGGGGTGGTTTTACCGAAGGTTTCGAAGGCCTTTTCCGCGGCATCGATAGCCAAGTTGATATCGGCTTCTTTGCCGCGAGCTACCCGGCAAAATACCTCGCCGTTTACTGGACTGATGTTGTCCATGTATTCACCATCGACGGGCGCCACCCACTGGCCGCCGATGTAGTTGTCATAGCTTTCGCGGTAGTCAACGATGGAGCCTTCGGTTCCCGGGGCTGCATACAGGGTCATGCTGTGTGTCCTTTCCTGGAGAAAATTACGGGTAAAGGTGTTGTGCGACACTAATATTCCTGCCTGTGTCTTACATCACCAACCTGCTAGTCATCCTAACCCTAAACTTTGCAATGCGCACTGATTACAGTTACCCCCTTTGCAAATATTCACATGCCACCGCGAGTACGCAGGCAGAAGAAAACCCCGCATCCAGCGGGGAAGCTGGCTGCGGGGTTGGGTGTACTCGTCTGCAGAGCGAGAGTTAGTCTTGGCCGTATCCACGGCCGCGGGAGCGCTTGCGCTCACGCGCGGTACGCGGGCTCCACATCACCACGGAAGTGGACCGTGGTACATGGACAAGCTCGCCACTGCGCTGCGGGCGACGTCCAGCGGCCTGCTCGCGCAGGGCTCGGACCTCTTCAGCTAAAGCGTCGCGCTCAGCCTCGAGTCGATCGCGTTCTTCGGTCAACTCGATGATGGACTTGATGCCGGCAAGGTTGACGCCATCGTCCTGGGACAGCGCCTGAATCTTGCGCAACAGCTCAATATCCCGGTCAGAGTAGCGGCGGCCGCCGCCACGGGTACGAGCCGGGGAGACTAAGCCCATACGGTCATAGGTGCGCAGGGTCTGGGCGTGCATTCCGGATAGTTCCGCAGCTACGGAGATGACGTAGACCGCGGTGCCGGAATCTTCTGCCTTTCCAGTGCTCATTTCTTAACACACCTCCTGCCTTAAGCATTCTCGGCGCCGGCCCAACCCGCACGCGGGTTGAAACCGGAGTCCTTTTCCGCTTGAGCATAGGTGCGCAGTGCGCTGGAGGCGGCGGCATCGAGCTTGGTGGGCACGGTAACCTGCACGGTAACCAGCAGATCGCCGGAGTTGCCACCGCGCTTGGCGATGCCCCTTCCGCGCACCCGCAGCGTGCGTCCATCCGGCGTACCAGCGGGGATCTTCACGCGCACCGGGTTATCCAAAGTAGGAACCGCGATGGTATCGCCCAAGGCCAGCTCCGTGAAGGAAACCGGAACGGTGACATGGAGGTCATCGCCCTCGCGGGTAAAGACCTTATCCGGCTTTACAGTGACCGCTACGAACAGGTCACCGGCCGGTGTGCCGTTGGGACCTGCTTCGCCCTGGCCGGCGAGGCGGACTTTTTGTCCATCGATGACGCCGGCAGGGATGCGCACGGTGATATTGCGGGTGCGGTGAACCGTGCCAGTGCCGTGGCAATCCTTGCACGGATCCGTGATGCGGCGGCCGGTGCCATCGCAGTCCTTACACGGGGCAGAGAAACCGAAAGCGCCGCGGTTCTCCGAGGTAAAACCGGTACCGCTGCAGGTGCCACAGGTAGAGGTCTTGCCGGAAGCGGAGCCCGAGCCGTGGCACGTGGTGCACGGCGCATTGCCGCTGAGCGCTAGGGGAATGGTGGTTCCCTTAGCGGCCTCGCGGAAGTCGAGGGTTATTTCCGTTTCGACGTCGGCCCCCCGCGACGGTTTAGCTGAGTGGCCAGCACTACCGCCGCGGTTGAAAACGCTACCGAAGATATCCCCAACACCGCCGCCTTGAGACGCTCCTCCAGCGGATCCTCCGAAGAGGTCCGAGAGGTCGAATTCTTGCGCACCTTGTCCACCCATGCGCGTGGATCGAAACCCGCCGGGAAATCCGGCGCCTCCCATCCGTCCAAAGCCGCCTCCATTGCGGAGCATGGCCTTGAACTGGTCGTATTCCTTGCGCTCGGTGGCGTCGGAAAGCACGTCGTAGGCTTCCGCAACCTTTTTGAACCTTTCCGCTGCCGCGGGGTCGTCCGGGTGGGTATCGGGATGATTCTCGCGCGCTAGCTTGCGGTAAGCACGCTTAATCTCGTTCTGGTCTGCGGACGAGGAGACCCCCAGATCCGCATAGTAATCTTTGTCTGCCCATTCGGGTTTAGCGCTCACTGGGCATCTCCTCCTTTCAAAGAGAATCGATACAAGTTAAGTAAAAGGGCGCCGCGGGAAGGTCACTAGTCAATTCCCAGGGCGCCCTTTATGTTATTTACTCAGATTCTTCCGAGCTGCCGGACTCATCGCTGGGGTCCGCGATGATGACCATGGCATTGCGTACGAGCCTGTCGCCCACGCGGTAGCCCTTGCGCAGCAC
Source organism: Corynebacterium sp. MSK074 (assembly GCF_030229735.1). NCBI lineage: Bacteria > Bacillati > Actinomycetota > Actinomycetes > Mycobacteriales > Corynebacteriaceae > Corynebacterium > Corynebacterium sp. MSK074. The sequence goes on along the minus strand of NZ_JASPIX010000009.1, from coordinate 56,863 downwards.
GGTGCCAAGCACCTGCTCATCGCCGGAGGACAAGTCCTGCACGGCTTCGTGGACCTCAGGGTCGAAAGCATCGCCTTCCTCACCAAAGGCAGCGAGGTCGTGCTTTTCCAGCGTGCTGTGGAGCTTATCCGCAAACGCCTTGAGCGGGCCTTCCAAGTCGCCGTGTTCACGAGCCAGTTCCAGGTCATCAAGGACAGGCAGCAAATCTGCGATGACCTTGGCCTTGGCGGTCTCGATTACGGCCTGGCGGTCGCGCTCGGTGCGGCGGCGGTAGTTGGTGTATTCCGCATTGAGACGCTGCAGGTCTTCTGTGCGTTCTGCCAACTGTGCTTCCACATCGCTAGCGCCGGTGCCTGCGGGCTCTTCGCCCGCTGCTTCGGCTTCTACCTCATCAGCGTTGACATCTGCCAGCGCTTCTTCGAGGTCAGCATCGAGGGTGGGATCCAGCTCGGCTTCTTCGGTGGCGTCAGCCTGTGCTTCCTGCGCAGCCTGGGCCTCCTCGGCTTGCTCGGCAGCAGCCTCAGCGCGGTCAGCCGAGGTAGCCTCCGGATCCGTGTTTTCCGGGTCGCCTGGGTTGTGCGGCATTCCGCTGTCCTGAGTCATTACTTGTTGCCATCCTTGTTCTCGTCCTCGTCAACGACCTCAGCGTCGACAACGTTCGGGTCACCCTGCGCAGCACCAGCATCGGCAGCACCCTCGGCGCCTGCCTCAGCAGCCTGTGCCTCGTAGATCTGCTTGCCCATCTCCTGGGATTCGGTGGACAGCTTCTCCACTGCAGACTTGATGGCCTCGAGGTCATCGCCCTTCAGAGCCTCATCAACGGCGTCAGCAGCCTCGGTGACCTTGGTCTTAACATCCTCGGATACCTTGTCGGCATTGTCATCCAAGAACTTGCGGGTCTGGTAGGAGGTGGACTCTGCGTTATTGCGCAGCTCCTGCTCCTCGCGGCGCTTCTTGTCCTCTTCAGCGTGCTGCTCAGCATCCTTGACCATGCGGTCGATTTCTTCCTGGGACAGGCCGGAACCATCCTGAATCTTGATGGTGTTTTCCTTGCCGGTGCCCTTGTCCTTTGCGGTCACGTGGACGATGCCGTTGGCATCGATATCGAAGGTGACCTCAATCTGGGGAACACCGCGCGGTGCCGGAGCAATACCGCCGAGCTCGAAGGAGCCGAGCAGCTTATTAGCGGTAGCCATCTCGCGCTCGCCCTGGAAGACCTGAATCTGTACGGAAGGCTGGTTGTCCTCTGCGGTAGTGAAGGTCTCGGACTTCTTGGTCGGGATAGTGGTATTGCGCTCGATGAGCTTGGTCATCACGCCACCCTTGGTCTCAATGCCGAGGGACAGCGGGGTGACGTCGAGAAGCAGCACGTCCTTAACCTCGCCGCGCAGCACGCCTGCCTGCAGGGCAGCGCCGACTGCAACAACCTCGTCCGGGTTAACGCCCTTGTTGGCATCCTTGCCGGTCAGTTCCTTAACCAAGTCAGATACGGCTGGCATACGGGTGGAGCCACCAACGAGAACAACGTGGTCGATATCGCCGACGGAAAGGTCAGCGTCCTTGATGACCTGGTTGAACGGAGCCTTGGTGCGGTCCAGCAGATCCTGGGTGATCTTCTGGAACTCGGTGCGGGTCAGGGTCTCATCCAAGAACAGCGGGTTCTTGTCGGAGTCAACGGTGATGTACGGCAGGTTGATGTTGGCCTGCTGGGAGGAGGACAGCTCAATCTTGGCCTTCTCTGCAGCCTCGCGCAGACGCTGTACGGCGCGCTTATCCTTGGTCAGGTCAACGCCCTGGGAGGTCTTGAAGCGGTCTACCAGCCAGTCGACGATGCGCTGATCCCAGTCATCGCCACCCAGCTCGTTATCGCCGGCGGTGGCCATAACCTCAACGACGCCATCGCCGATTTCCAGCAAGGAGACGTCAAAGGTGCCGCCACCCAGGTCGAATACCAGGATGGTCTGCTCCTGCTCGCCCTTTTCTAGGCCGTAAGCCAAAGCAGCTGCGGTTGGCTCGTTAACGATACGGAGCACGTTCAGGCCTGCAATCTGGCCAGCTTCCTTGGTGGCCTGGCGCTGTGCGTCCTCGAAGTATGCAGGAACGGTAATAACGGCGTCAGTAACATCCTCACCGAGGTAAGCCTCTGCGTCGCGCTTCAGCTTCATCAGCGTGCGAGCGGAGATTTCCTGGGAGGTGTAATCCTTATCATCAATGTTGATCTTCCAGTCGGTGCCGATGTGGCGCTTGACGGAGCGAATGGTGCGGTCAACATTGGTTACCGCCTGGTTCTTAGCGGACTGGCCGACCAGGATTTCGCCATTCTTTGCAAAAGCAACGACGGAAGGCGTGGTGCGGGAGCCTTCAGAGTTAGCGATAACGGTGGACTCGCCACCCTCCAGTACGGAAACGACGGAGTTCGTCGTACCAAGGTCAATACCTACTGCGCGTCCCATGATTTCTTCTCCTTTTATCTTGGGGTAATTAATAAAGTTGACTGTCAGTGACTCAACTTCTCGTTGCGTCCGAGCGCTACTGTAACAGAACTTCTACGTCCGGTCACACAACCTTGAGCCCGTGCCACTCAATCCTTACAACGGGTAGCCTACAAAAGTTATTCCCCGCGACTCAACTTTTCTTGTAAACCTTGCCTTTATGCAGCTCAGCCCCGCCCTTGCCGACGCCCACACCCCTACCCTCCGCACAATCACCCTCCCTTCACCCAACACCGCCCCATACCCATACGGAACTCCTTAAATAGCCCTAAGAGGATCCAAAAGTCACCTCAGAAAGGATCCAAAAGAGGATTGGCAGCTCGCCCCCGCTACCGCACACTAGGAACTACAGCAGTTAAGAGCTGCTACCCCAGAGAGAGATTGTAGTTTTACTCCGCCGATCCGAAAGGAATGTATATGTTCGATTCCCTCGCAGACCTCAGCTCCGCCATCGACTGGGAAGCACTCGTTAAGGGCATCAAGGGCCTCATCGACGCTTCCTCCGAGTCCAACACCGACTCCGAGGGCCTGTCCTCCGTATTCGAGGGCCTGTCCTCCAAGGATGACGCAGAGGCTGCTGCAGAAGCTAAGTAATTAGCCTTCTGTACTCCTTCATGAAGACCAGCTAAACCCCTCACCTTCTTCCTCCGCTCGGAACCCACCACAAGGAACCGCGCACGAAGGTGCGGGGGTTTCGCTGTTTTCAATCGCTGTTTCACGTTCGCCGTACTTACACTAGGGAGATAAAACCCATTGAGCCTTAGCATCCAGGAAGCGTGGACCGCACCGTGTCGAAACCTTCACAGCCGCCCATTCACCAACGCATCCGCGCGGCCATGACCCTGCAGCGAACAGCAGCCATCACTGCATTCTTCTGCGTTGCTCTTACTCTGTTAGGCGCATTCTTTACCCCCACAGAACATCAGTTATCGGCAGCCATTCTTGGATTAGTTCTTACAGTGATTACCACTTCGGGCTATCGCTGGCCTTGGGGAATGGCAGGCACCTTTGTCGCCGCCTGGCTAATCGCTACATTTCTTACTAGGACCCCTTTTATCTGTTCGGTGTTCCTAGCTCCGATTTTCCTAGCCGTAGTTGCTTACCACGGCAAACATAGCCACACCATTGTGGTCGGTCTGCTCCTTTGGATTTGCGGACTCATTGATCCCGAAACGCTTGAACTAAGTATCCACCCTGCCCCAGCTTTCACTTGGGGAATGCTAATTGGCGTCGGTGGTGTAATTGGAGCAACCCTCGCCCACTCTGCAAGCAGATATAGATCTGCCATGGTGGAGTGGAATGATGACGTGAAGCGCCGCCAATCTGACCTCGCAGAAACCTTGCACAATTCAGTTGTTTCTAACCTAACGGTAAACACCATGCAGCTAGAGGCCCTGAGCCTCGAATATTCCAAACATCCAGAGCTAGCGCAGAAACTCGATGAGCTCAGCGATTCCATGCGCTCTTCCATGTCGGAAGTACGGGCACTGACCAAGGTCCTGCGAAATAATATCGATGGGATTAACGACGGCATGAGTTTTGGCTCAACCACAAAGCCAACAAGCTTTGCCCAGCTCATTTCGGAAGAAGAAGAACGTCTTTCCCGCCTCAATCGAGCACCGATTGTTGAGGTCAAGGGCGAGGAGTTTGCACCGGAATTTCCCCAAGAAATTCTGGAACCCATCGCAGCCATCACCACAGAAGCGTGCCTCAATGCAGTGAAGTATTCTCCACCAGGTGCGGAGATTCTAATTTCCGTTCGACCCCATATGGGTTGGACAGTCATCACCATCACTAATCCCGTAGCTAAACCGACAAGCAAGAACATTGAAATGTCCTCGGGTATTGGCATGTCCTCCATGAACCGGATTGCAGCCACGATTGACGCACGATTGGACACAGAGTTGGAATCGGGGAAATGGGAATTGAACTTATTTCTGCCGCCCAGTGCCCATAAGCGGCGTTAGTTCCACCACGATGTATAGCAAAGGCTTAATCCATACACTAAGCTTTCGCTTGTTTCTGCCTATTCAATCTTTCACAAACAAAAAGGAGCGCCTTAATGCAGGCCGCACTCGCAAGTCTTCTCGCCCCACTCATGTTGTCTTCTTCCATCTTCGGTGCCGGCCTTACCCCTGGTGAGCTGCCAAGAACTACGGAATACGCATCTCCCGTCGATATTGCATTTGGTTGCCCGGCACCATGGTGCGTGAAGTAAAAACTTCCCTCTTGGTCGTCGATGACGACCCACTTGTCCTTGAGGCCCTAGGGCGCTACTTCGCCTCGGCTGAGGACATGGAGGTGCGCGCCACCGCAGAAAATGGCAAGGTCGCCCTCGAGCTTTTGCAAGAGCAGGACTTTGACGTCATTGTCGCGGACATCCATATGCCCGAGATGGATGGCACGACCCTCTTGCGCGAGGTCAACAAGCTGGAAGAACCGCCGGTTTTCGTTGCGATGACCGCGATGGACAATGACGAGACCCTCAAAGAGGTCATGTCCAATAAGGCTGCGGCCTATATTCTGAAAAGCTCCAAGCCGGTCTACATTTTGGATACCGTGCGCGAGGCCGTGCGCGGCGGCACGGTAGTCACCCCACAATCGCTTACCCGCTTGTTTGAGCAGCTACCTGATTGGAATGCTGAGCGAACCAGCGCCGATACCGCAGCCGCAAACGCAAAAATCAAGGACAATCACCACATCTCCCCTGCGCTAGAGCAGGTCCTGGACTTGGTCTGCCAAGGAAAGTCCAACGAAGAGATTGCCAAGAGCACACACTATGCACCGGGCACGGTAAAGAAGTATGTGTCCACCCTACTCAGTGAATTCCACGCCAAGTCGCGTCTCGAGCTGGCAGTGAAGGCGCTTAAGGCCGGCTACGGTTCTTAAAACCCAATTGTTGGACAATCCGGGGGTAGATTACCCCCGGATGAGTCAATACCCCCTCTAAACCCCACATGCTGGGGTTTATTTTTTGTTTTTCTACCCCCGCTTACCGTTTTTTAAAGGAGACTAGCATCACGTTTACCGCTTTCCTATAATTACGGCAACACAAAAGTTCATAGTATTTCCCAGGCAACAATTGGAACCTGAACCTGCAGGGTTGCCGCACGTCAGAGCGTTATAGCGCTCGCGTTTTCCTTTAGCCTTACATAGTCACGTCATAGAAAGCAGGTGAGTGTTGAACACCAACCTGGCGCGCGTTCGTCGCAGCAGCGATAGGCCTCCCGTCCGCACTCGGCCCGCATGATGGCCCGCTGAACATCGCACTTCACACCGAATCCCTGCGACCCTCACTTTGCGTCGCGCGCACCCGCGTGTTCGCTCCTCACCCGACTGCAACCCCTGCAGCACCACATAGCTCACCGCTTACGTCCCAGCCGCCGTATCGCCTGGCAGCCCACTGTCCAGCACGAATACTGCTAGCGGCTACGGGGATGTGACCCGTTTGAAAAAGAGGTAGAACCAATATGACTTCTCCTGCTAATACCCGCTTGCCCATCTCTGATGATGTGGAAGCAGTCCTGCCTGCAGCTATTAGCCGCGCCCACGACTGGTTGAAGTCCACTGCGGACGAAGAAGATAAGGCCACCGAACAGCTCGCGGACCTGCTGCGCGATGAGGACGGCGTGAAGTTCACCATGGACTTCGTCGACCGCGTCATGCGCCCAGAAGATGACAAGGTTGCCGCGCACGCGCTGAAGGATATTTCTTCCCACTATGACCCATCGTTCTTGGGCAGCATCAATGGTGCACTCGTTGGCGCCGGTGGTTTCTTCGGCCCCATCCTGCCGAACCTGGTCATGCCGATAGCCCGCCTGTACATGCGCAAGATGGTTGGCCACCTGGTTCTAGACGCCGAGTCTGATGCCCTCAACAAGATCCTGGACAAGGCCGCCGAATCCGGTGAGCAGCTTAACCTCAACCTGCTGGGTGAGGCCGTACTCGGTGAGGAAGAGGCGAAGTCCCGCGCGGAGCGCACCCTCAAGCTCATCCAAAACCCCCGCGTGACCTACGTTTCGGTCAAGGCTTCCTCCATGGTGGCCCAGCTCAACCACTGGGATATCGACGGCTCGGTAGAGCGCCTCAAGGAGCGCCTGCGCCCGCTGTATCAGGCTGCAGCAGACCGCACCGACAAGGTCTTTATCAACATGGACATGGAGGAGTACCACGATCTCCACCTGACCATCCGCCTGTTCAAGGAGCTGCTCAGCGAGCCGGAATTCCTCACCCTGGACGCCGGCATCGTGCTGCAGGCTTACCTGCCGGATACCTTCGATGCGCTCAAGGATGTCGCTGACTTTGCTAAGGAGCGCGTGGCTAAGGGCGGCGGCAAGGTCAAGGTGCGCATCGTGAAGGGCGCGAACCTGTCCATGGAAAGCGTGCAGGGCGAGGTCCACGATTGGCCGTTGGCTACCTACACCAACAAGCTCGACGTGGACGCTAACTACTACCGCCTGCTGGATTTCATCCTGCGCGAGGAATACGCCGATAGCGTCCGCATCGGTGTAGCAACCCACAACCTCTACACCGCCGCCATGGCCTACGAGCTGGGCAAGAAGCGCGGCGTGCTGCACATGATGGATTCGGAGATGCTGCAGGGCATGTCCCCAGCACAGCAGGCAGCGGTGCGCAAGGTCTTTGACGGCCGCCAGATCCTCTATACCCCGGTTGTCCACGCAGAAGACTTCGACGTCGCCGTGTCCTACCTGGTGCGCCGCTTGGAGGAAAACTCCGCGCCGCAGAACTTCCTCTACGCGCTCTTTGCCCCAGGCGAGGAGCCATTGGCGGACCAGGAAGAGACGTTCCGTCGGGCCGTCGCCAAGCGCTGGGACACCTTCGCTGGTGCCCGTCGCACCCAGAATCGCCTTGAGGAGGACGGCCGCCAGGCACCGCGCACCGGCCGCTTTACCAACGAGGCAGATACTGACCCGGCGCTCGCGCCGAACCGCCAGTGGGCGCTGGAAGCGCTCAAGCGCAATCCGGGCGAGCACGGCATCGCGGAGGTTACCGACCCTGCCGCGGTCGAAGGTCACATCGCTCGTGCCAAGGAACTGGGCACCGAGTGGGGCAAGCGCCCTGCCGCCGAGCGCGCCGCCGCACTGGAGGCCGTGGCAGATCAGATTGCGTCCCAGCGCGGCAAGTTCATCTCCGTGGCTGCGTATGAGGCCAATAAGACTGTTACCCAGACCGACCCTGAGGTCTCTGAGGCGATTGACTTCTGCACCTACTACGGCCAGTCCGCGCGCCTGCTGGAAGAGTCTTATTCCGAGTTCACCCCGCACACCGTCACCGTGGTGACCCCGCCCTGGAACTTCCCCATTGCCATCCCTACCGGCGGCATTGCGGCGTCCTTGGCGGCGGGCTCGGCGGTCATCGTCAAGCCAGCGCCGCAGGTGGTTCACTGCGGCAAGCTCGTGGTGGAGGCCTTCCGCACCGCCCTCGAGGCGCAGGGACTGGACCCGGACCTGGTCCAGCTCGTGCTTACTGATGAAGGCGAAGCCGGCAAGGCTCTGCTCTCCCACGATGACGTGGACAATGTCATCCTCACCGGCGCCTCCGATACCGGCGCGCTCTTCCGTTCTTGGAAGCCGAAGATGAACATTATGGCGGAGACTTCCGGCAAGAACGCGCTCATCATCACCCCAGCCGCGGACCCGGATCTGGCCATCGATGATCTCTACAACTCCGCCTTTGGCCACTCCGGCCAGAAGTGCTCGGCGGCCTCCCTGGTTATTTTCGTCGGCGCGGCCGGCAAGTCCGAGCGCCTGCGCACCCAGCTGCTGGATGCCGTCAAGACCCTTAAGCCGGGCCCGGGCTTCGATATCACCACCACTATGAACGGCCTGGCGGAAGAGCCGAGCGAGAAGCTCCTGCGCGGTTTGACCAAGCTCGAACCGGGCGAGAAGTGGCTGCTCAAGCCGGAAAAGCTCAACCAAGAGGGCACCCTGTGGTCCCCGGGCATCCGCGATAATGTGCAGCCGGGCTCTTGGTACCACAAGAACGAGTGCTTCGGCCCCATCCTGGGCATCATGTACGCCGATACTTTGGAAGAGGCCATTGCCTGGCAGAACGACACCGGCTATGGCCTGACCGGCGGAATTCACTCGCTTGACGACGCCGAAATTGAGTACTGGATCGACAATGTTGAGGTGGGCAATGCCTACGTCAACCGCGGCATCACCGGTGCGATTGTCCAGCGCCAGTCCTTCGGCGGTTGGAAGAAGTCCGTCATGGGACCGGGCGCCAAGGCTGGTGGCCCGAACTACGTGGCGCAGATGGGCGAGTGGGCCGATGGCGAGCTCAAGCCGCGCAACGTGGACATTGCCCCAGCTAGCCTCGCCGCGCTGCACCGCCTGCGCGATAACCTCTCTGGCAAGCTCACCGAGGAGGACATCACCTGGCTGTGGCGCGCCGCTGAACTGGACCAGGTGGCGTGGCAGGAAGAGTTTGGCCGCGACCACGACCGCACCGGTTTGGTTTCTGAGGCCAATATCTTCCGCTACCGCCCGCTTCTGACCAAGCTGCGTGTGCGCGTGGGCGAAGGCTACGAGCTGCGCGAGGTCGCTCGCCAGGTGCTAGCCGCTGCGATTACCGGTACCGCCACGGAAATCTCCGCCACCCCGGAGGTTGCCACCCAGCTGCAAGACCTCGGCTTCGACGTCAAGGCCATCACCGACGAGGCTTTTGCTACCGACGTGGCCAATGACGCCTCCTCCCGCGTGCGCGCCCTGGGCACCGTGCCGGATTCCATCTACGAGGCCGCGGTGCGCTCCAACTCCGTGGTGCTGGACCAGCCCGTGCTTGCCGACGGCCGCCGTGAGCTCATGCCTTACCTCCTTGAGCAGGCAGTTTCGGTTACCATGCACCGCTTCGGCATTATCCGCAACGTAGGTAACCTGCGCGACGAGTAATTCCCGGCCGCGTCAGCGGACGTGTTAAAGGTATTGAAGGGAGGTAGCGCCCCGCCCGTGGGCCGCTACCTCCTTTTTCGTATATGCGCTGCGAGTTTAATGTGGCATAGTGGTAGGCAATGTCTACGTCACATAATTCATCTTCCCGCGACGAGGTCAAGCGCCCGTCTGCGCAGGAAAAAGGCAACGCAACACAGATCCAAAAGCCGGGCGAGGAAGATTCGCATACCCTCGTCGCTTATGACGACGCGCACCTTGGTGCAGAGGCTGCCAGCGAACACCCTGCCGAGCGCGACGATAAATCCGCTGTTCTGGCCAAGGACTTCCGCACCATGGCCAAGGTCTCGGTAATCTTTATCCTTATCGTCGCCGGCCTAGCGCTGGCCGGCTACCTGCTCAAGTTCATTTGGGTAGGCCTGCTGCCGGTCTTGCTCGCCATCCTCGTCTCCACGGTGCTCTACCCCATCAGCGCGTGGCTGCGCAGCAAGGGATTCCCGCGCTCGCTCGCGGCGGTGAGCACCTTGCTCGGCCTCATCATCATCTTCTGCGGCGTTTTTGCCGCCATGGCCCCCGTAGTCACTAGCCAGAGCCAAACGCTCATTAACCAAGCCGAAGAGGGAATCAACCAGCTCACGGAGATGGTGGAAAAGTCCCCCATCGATATCCAAAGTGACCAGCTACAGTCCGTGCTCCAGGACGTGGTCAAGTTTGCCAAGGGCCAAGCCTCCACCATCGCCACCGGCGTTATCTCTGGCTTCTCGATGGCCAGCTCCATCGTCGTGGCCGCGCTGATCATGCTCTTTGTCACCTTCTTCATCATTAAAGACGGCGACAAATTCTTGCCTTGGCTGCGCAAGTACACCGGCAATTCCACCGGCTGGCACGTCACTGAGCTGGGTTCACGCATCTGGAAGACCTTGTCCGGCTTCATCCAAGCCCAGGCCGCCGTAGCCATGGTGGACGCAATCCTCATCGGCCTTGGCCTGTGGGCGCTGCAAGTTCCGCTCGCGCTCGTCATCGCCGTGGTGACGTTCTTCGCCAGCTTCATCCCGATCATCGGTGCCGTGACCGCCGGTGCTTTGGCGGTTATTATCGCCTTGGTATCCAATGGTCTGACCAATGCACTATTGGCCTTGGCCCTCATCATCATCGTCCAGCAGGTTGAGGGAAATCTCCTACAACCGATGCTGCAATCCAAGGCCATGGGACTGCACGCGGCCGTTGTCCTACTCTCCGTCACCGTCGGCTCTACCCTGGCCGGCATCGTCGGCGCCTTCCTCGCCGTCCCCGTGGCCGCAACCATCGCTGTTGTCGTGCGCTACCACGCCGAGATGGCTGCACTGCGCTCCGGGGAAGTCGCCCCTTCAGATATAGACATCATCACCGGCTCCAAGGATGATCCTGAAGATTTCAGCGACGTCACCTACGAACACGCCGAGACTCCACGCGACAAGGTAGAGCAGCTCTACCAGTCCATGAGTCCGCTGAGCTAAGACTCAGCCACCACTAGCAGCGCGCCGGCCCTCCCCCGGCGCGCTTTTAGTTTTTAGCGCAGAAAGCCTAGGTCCGTAGCGGCCGAGGCGAGCTGGCGCGCACCGCGGTCGAGGACGTTGGCCCAGGTGCCCTTGGATTCCTCATTGGCGGAATCGGACACCTGCTTGAGCAGGGTGCAGGGCACATCGAAGCGCTGGCATACTGCGGCGATGGAATAGCCTTCCATGTCGCACAACTGCGACTTCTTGGCCAGCTCAGTGCGCAGGGCGGTATCGGAGACAAACATGTCCCCCGTGGCCAGTCCGCGCACCGGCAGGCGGCCGGAGGTCTCGAGCTCGATGGTCTCTGGCAGCAGGTAGCGGTTGATATCGGTAAGCACTTCTAGCTTGAAGTCATGCTTGGTGACCTTATTGACTTCGAAGACGCCAGCCATGCCGTCGACAAGCGCGCCGGCCGTGCCGATGTTGACCACGCGATCGGGAAGGGCGCCGTTAGCGCGGGCGTCGGCAAGAGCTTCCGTCAGCGCAATGGCCGCCGGAACCGTACCGATTCCGGTGATGAGCAGGGGTTCGCCTTCCGGAATGTGGGCGGCTTCCGCATCTACGGCGGCGACGAAAAGGGTGCGTCCGTTGAGATTCTCCATGCCTGCGAGAATACCTGCCCGCCCTAGTCAAAGTTCAATGTGCGGTTCTTCTGGCGCAGGCGAATCGTAATGTTTTTCTGTCCAGCGCCGAGGGCAATGATTTTCCCGCTGAGCACCCGGGCGACGGCCAGGTCCTCTTCCGTCGGTGCTTCGGCCGCCACCCGCGCCGTAGGCAGCCAAGCATCGTGCGGGTCTGGCGCGCCGAGGTGAATGAGCCGTTCGCGCTCCACGTCGATCCAATAGCCCTCCGTGGCCATGAAGCGGTCGTGGCTCCCTTCGAAGGAATCGCGGCGCCACCCGCCCTCGGCCACGCGGAAGACAAAGGGGCAATAGCCAAAACGCGAAGGCACGATATAGCGCGTTTGGGGGCTAACGCGCCAATGGCCGCGCGCGGAACTCCAGACTTGGCGGTAGGTATCGGCCAGACTCATGCCCAACCGCAGGCGCTGCTGCCTGTCCTCCTCTAGGCCAGCATCTTCTACCTGGGTGTTTAGCTCACCAAGCCGCGTGGCATCGGCCACATACATGCCCAGCCACGCTTCCTCCGGAGTGGTGTACGGGCCGGTGATATCACGGTGGAAGGAATCCGGCACGGCTCTTTCCGCGTCCTGGGGCAGGCGCTGGCGGGCGGCAAAAGCCCACAGGCGCGGATGCCCCATGCGGTACAGCATCACCGTCGCCCGCGGCAGGCGTTCGTGCACCTGCTGGCGCGTCAGATAATCACCCGCGCTGATGCGCCGCAGCAGCTGCTTAGCGACGTCCCCCTCTACCTGCTGCTCCACACCCGGCGCGACTTCCATCTCCGGCAGCTGGCTCAACAGCATCAGATCGATGATGTCTCCCAAATCAAAGACCTTGCTCAATTCCGTCTGCGCCTCTGGGCCAAAAGCCTCGATTGCGTGATATCCCAGTGCACCGCCCAACCGGCGGATGAGATCCGGGGACACGCTCACCCGGTTGCGGGTCGCGTGCAATTCCGCGGCGTTGAGATTACGGTCCAGGCCCACGAGGGCTCCTTCCTCCCCCTCATCGGGGATTTAATTCTTGGTCATGCTTGGGATTAAGCCGGACATTGGCCTTTGCGCGGTGCCCTTCATTGGGGTCTCGTCTTGGGAAAAGGCGTCAGATAGAAGCCCTTCTAGGAGATTGTGGGACTCCCCAGCTTCGTCGCTGTTGGTTCTCGGTCACGCAGCTTATGACGTACTTAATCCCTACGAGTTACATCGCAGGAAAGTGGCGCGTTGCAATTACCCCTTTCATAGTCCCATTCGAGAGAATTCTTGCAACTCTTATGCCTATAGTATGACGCGGAATGATTCTTAATCATTCCCTTTCTTTCGCATTTCTCTTTCTGGCCAGCGCACAAAGGAGCCTCCCCTTTGAATGACAAGAATTCTTGGGGTTCATCTGACTCAACCCCATATTCAGATTCGAACGGACCTGCATCCCCTATGCGGGACTCCGGTACTGGAACCAACGCAGAATCTTCGGGCAAAGGCACGCGCACCGCCATTATTGTCGTTGCCGCCCTCGCCATCATTGCGCTTATTGGCGGTGGTGCCTGGGCACTAACGGAAAACAAAGATTCTGATGAATCGAGCAGCGCTGAACCGAATTTTCATTCTCAAGAAAACAACAGCGAGGAAACCACCGAAGAGACGACTTCTGAGAAAGAATCCACGCCTGAGAAGAAAGCTGAGACTATACAAGCTAAGGGCGCTAGCACTCGACCTTCCACAGAGGAGAAGTGTGGAACGCTAGCCAATAACCTAATGGACGTTCCAATTGGCACGCTTCAGCTGTTTTGCGATGGCACCTGGCTTTACATGGCCCAAAAGCAATCCTCAAATTATGGACTGTTCTACTGGACCGATAATGAGTGGAAGTTGTACCGGTCTGACAATACGACTGGAGACTCCGTCAATCAGTGCTACGACAAGGGCAAGTTGGACACGGCTGGCGCCCCGAAGGAGCTGACCAACCAGCTCCAACTCTGCGATGCACAGCAAACGCAAACTCCAAAGGTTCGCGACAGGCCCATTACCGCCGAGGAGGAATTTCCGCCCGAAGATTATTGGTACGGCGAATGCGACGGCAGCTATGTGCTCATCGCGGAATCGGTCATCATCCCGCCGACAACTGATCCGATTTCTGAGCCCTACCGAGTACACAAGAAGTACCCAGGCTCCAAGATCATCAAGGGCGGCACATGTAGTTCCCTGCGCAGCCGCACTGAAGGCGGCTCTATCTATGCCATCATCTACGAAGCCGGTCACAGCGTGGACAAGGTCTGCGAGCTCAAGGCCAAGTACGGCGGCAATGCCCGTTCCCTCAATAACGACGCGGATTTCTCTGACCCCTGCTAATCCAGATTCCGCGCTCAATTCCCTGTCACTCCCCTTCTGCTGCGTTGACTCCCTACACCCGCTACAACGCAGCGTGCACCCCTTTGACCTTTCATCTACCGCCTCAATGTGAAAGCAATATCTTATGCCTAAATCATCTGCCCACCTAGGCCGAATAAGCATTGCAGCGAGCGCCGCCCTCATTAGTTTCTCCTTGGCTTCCTGCGATGACGAAACGTCGGATACAACCGCACAGGAGTTTTCAGTGGAGCCGGCGACGACGTCCGCTACAGAAGAAAGCAGCGATGCCAAGCCGGAAGAATCGCCCACTGACTCAGCTGCGACAGAAGAAGAACCTACTCGGCCAGTGCCCCCGAACGTCGTGATGGATGACGAGCAGCCGAGCCCGGAAGCCGACACCACTTCGTCGTGTGGCGCAGCTGATGCCCAAACAGCATTCTCCGAAGGCGTATCCCAAGTCGCTCCGTGGGGCACCATCGGATGGGAACTCTTTGACTCCTCCGGTTATGACCCCTGCGCATCCCTATCGTGGGAAACCCTGATGATTGAGGGAGGAACCAGTTCTTCACCCTTCCACATCATGTTGTTTAACCACGGCGAATACTTGGGCACCGCAACGGCAAAGCCCTATGGATTCGCCCCCACTATTGAGCGCGTGAGTGATTCCGAGATCGCGGTAACCTACCACTGGCCGCGCGAAGGTGAAGGCAATGCCAACCGCTCAGGCACAACCAACGCAGGCTTCCGGTGGGATGAAGGACAGCAAAAGGTAGTCATGTCCGGCGACGTACCGCCTTTGCAATAGTTCGATGTAAAACAAGCACGTTTCGCTAAAATTTCACCAGTTAGGCGGCGAAACGTGCTTGTTTTGTTTGCAGGTGTGACCGCGGTGAAGCAGTGCGGGCCTAGAGGGGAGCGCAGAAGCCAAGAAATGGCCGCGTTCTAGGCTTTCGCGGGGAGCCAGGGGCGGTTATCGTGGCCGTAACGTAGCCGGAGGAGAGATAGGAATGAGCGAGAAGACGTTTCAGCAGAAGTTCGGGGCTTTCGCACTGGTCGCGGCGGTTGCCCTGCTGATCGTGAACTTAACCGTAGTAGGGCCTACGGTGTTCGGTATCTCCACGCCGCTGCTACTCGGCGTCACGGGCATCATAATGATGCGCGGTGAGAGAAGCAGCAGCGGCGCAAAGGATGACTAGCGCAGGCGGTGGCCTACGAAGCCGGCGGCGAGGGTGTTGCCGGAGGATTGATCGATGAGCAGGAAGTTGCCTACCGCACCGCGGGCGGCATAGTCCTCGACGGGGAGCTCGGCCTGGGTCTGGATAGTGATGTGGGCGATGTCGTTCATGGCGACGGACTCGGGATCTTCCACGTCGGAAACGCCATCAAGATCCAGGGTGCGGGTGACGGCGGCGACGCGGGCCTTAACCAGGGAAGAGCCGTAGCGCAGCTTGAGCATCTGGCCGGGCTTAATGTCCTTTTCGGTCAGGCCCACAACGGTGGCATCGAATTCGCGGGTGGCCGCGGGGCGCTGGGGGCCGGCGAGGAGATCGCCGCGGGCGAGATCGACGTCGTCGGCAAGCAGGAGCGTCACGGAGTCGCCGGTAGCAGCGGAGTCGGCCGGACCATCAGCAGTGTCAATCTGGGTAATGGTGCTGGTGCGGCCTTCAGGGAGGCGGACCTCGTCGCCCACGGAGATGGAACCCGCCTTCACGCGGCCGGCGTAGCCGCGGTAATCGGAGGCGTGCTCGCGGATGACGTACTGGATGGGGAAACGGAAGTCCAGCTCATCGGCGCGGCCGGTGGCCACGGGGACGGTCTCGAGAACCTCGAGGACGGTCGGGCCGGTGTACCACGGCATAGTGGTGGAGCGCTCGACCACGTTATCGCCCTTGAGGGCGGAAATCGGCACCACGGTGGTATCGGTAATACCCAGGCGGGTGGCGATCTGGTTGAACTCGGACTCGATATCGCGGAAGACCTGCTCGTCGTAGTCCACCAGGTCGATCTTGTTCACCGCGAGGACCACGTGGCGCACGCCGAGGAGGGCGGCCACGTTGAGGTGGCGGCGGGTTTGTTCGACAACGCCATGGCGGGCGTCGATAAGAAGCACCACTACCTGGGAGGTGGACATGCCAGTGACCGTATTGCGGGTGTACTGCACGTGGCCAGGGGTATCGGCGAGGATGAAGGTGCGCTTATCCGTGGCGAAGTAGCGGTAGGCCACGTCGATGGTAATGCCCTGCTCGCGCTCGGCACGCAGGCCGTCAACAAGCAAGGAAAGGTCCATGCCGTCAAAGCCGCGGTCGGTGGAGGTGCGCTCCATGGACTCCACCTGGTCTGCAAGCACGGACTTGGTGTCATAGAGCAGGCGGCCGACGAAGGTGGACTTGCCGTCATCAACGGAGCCGGCGGTGCACAGGCGCAGGGTATCGCGCTGCTTGAGGGCGCCGACATTCGGCGTGAGGGTCGTAGTCATCAGAAGTAGCCTTCCTTCTTGCGGTCCTCCATGGCGGACTCGGAAAGTTTGTCATCGGCGCGGGTGGCGCCGCGCTCGGAAAGGGTGGAAATGGAGATCTCCGCGAGCACCTCATCCGGGGTCGACGCGGTAGATTCCACGGCGCCAGTGCAGGACATATCGCCCACGGTGCGGTAGCGCACGGTGCGGGTTTCCAACTCTTCGCCTTCGGCCGGTCCGCCCCATTCACCAGGCGCTAGCCACATGCCATTGCGCTTGAATACCTCGCGCTCGTGGGAGTAGTAGATGGAGGGCAGCTCCAGCTCACGGGCGCCGATATATTCCCAAATATCGGATTCGGTCCAGTTGGAGATGGGGAAGACGCGGACGTTTTCGCCGGCCATTTTGCCGCCGTTGTAGAGGTCCCACAGCTCGGGGCGCTGGCGGCGGGGATCCCACCCGCCGAAGGAATCGCGGATGGAGAAGATGCGTTCCTTGGCGCGGGCGCGCTCCTCATCGCGGCGGGCGCCACCGCATACGGCGTCGTACTCGCGCTCGGCGATAGTCTCTACCAACGGCACGGACTGCAGCGGGTTGCGGGTGCCATCGGGGCGTTCTTGCAGGTCGCCGCGGTCGATCCAGTCCTGGACGCGGGCGACGTGGAGGCGAGCGCCGGATTCTTCCACGAGGCGGTCGCGGAAATCGATAACCTCGGGGAAGTTGTGGCCGGTATCGACGTGGAGCAGCTCAAACGGCACCGTGGCCGGGGCGAAGGCGCGGCGGGCTAGCTCGAAGACTACGACGGAGTCTTTGCCGCCGGAAAAGAGGATGCCTACCTTGTCGAACTGCCCGGCCACTTCGCGCAGGATGTGGATGGACTCGTTTTCTAGGTCTTTTAAGTGTGGAGAAAGTGTGCTCATTATTCGTGTAACCCGCATTCTGTCTTGCCGTCTGCAAATACGCGCCCGGACCGGGCATCGTCGCCTTCACCGACCGGGAAGGTCAGCGGGGCGCAGCCGATGGAGCGGTATCCCTGCAGGGTGAGTGGGTGGATGATGAGGTTATTGTCCTCGATATAGCGGTCCGTATCGTCGAGATCCCAGGTAATGATGGGCGAGATCTTCAACCGGCCGGTGCGGTCGAGGCTCAGCGCTGGGGCGGTGGCGCGGTGCTCGGAATCGGCGCGGCGCAAGCCGGTAACCCAGCCGGGATAAGGATCCATGGCCATGTTCAGCGGCTCGACCTTGCGCATGCGGTTATAGGCCGCGGTATCGCGGGCGTAAAGGCGCGGGCCGTAGACCTCGTCTTGTTCTTCTGGGCTGAGCAAAGGCAGCACGCGAACAAGTGGCAGGTCCGGGTAGCGCTTTTCCACCTCGTCAGCTACCTGCAGGGTTTCCGGGAAGTGCCAGCCAGTATCGATAAAAAGCAGGTCCGCATCGAGCCCGGCGCGGTGAGCGAGCTCGGCCAAGACCGTGTTCTCCATGGACATGGTCACGGCCAGGCGGCCGGGTGCGTGTTCGGCGGCCCATTCGGTAATGGTTTCCGCTGAAGCGTCATAAAGCTTATCCGCCCACTGGTCCACCAATTGCTGGTTGCGCGCGGCTACCTCGGCGTCCAGCGGCGCGGTATCGCGCGTGCCTTCCGGGGAGATGCTGGGGTCGCGGTAGTTCTTGCCACCGTCCAGCAGGTTCGTCGTTGGGTTCATGCCGTCACACATTAGGCAAAACCCCGAGGCGGCGCAGCGGATTCTGGGCGAAAAGCCGCTGAGCTTGGCGGGAGGCGCGAATAAAAAGTTTCCAATCCGTACCAAGCGGACTAGATTTACAGACAAGACAGTCTATTGCGGGCGTCCGCGCCCAGCACAAGGAGGCACTTTCATGCAGCGTATAGCCATCATCGGGGAGGGCCCGGCAGCCCTATCCACCACCGAGAAGCTTATCAGCGCTGGCATGTGTGTGGACCTCATTACCCAGTGCACCGCACCATTCGGTCTACTCCGCCGCTTTGCGGGCTTGGCAGGCGTGCTGGGCGACGCCGTCACGAGCTCCCATTGCGGCCCCGGCACCACTCCCCGCTTGCGCCTTATCGGCAACGTGCGGGTAGGACCAGACGGCGATATCACGCATAATGAAATCCACCGCCTGGCCGCCTCTGGCGACCGCGAGCTCCTCGTTTTGGAACTCAAGGCCCGCGGCGTGGCCGTCACCACGTGGGAAGGCCTATGCGCCCCACTGCAGGATTTTGAAGACTGGCGCAGCGTCATCACCCGCGCACAGCTGGCTCACGTGGGGATTTAGCAGCAGTAACCAACTAGCACCCCACCCACCACCGATATAAACTTGCACGGCTACCCAGCCACGGCAAGGAAAGGGGCGCGAGTCCATGGATCTGGTTCGCATTCTCGTTACACGGTCGGCGCCGTATACGCCGTATTTCATCGCGGTACTTGTCCTGCAGTCCTTGTCAACAGCTGCCACGCTGTACCTTCCATCGCTTAATGCCAAGATCATCGATGAAGGTGTATCTCAGGGCGATGTGGACTTCATCTGGCGCACCGGCGGCATCATGCTGGCCGTAGCCTTTGCCCAAGTCATCACCGCCATCGGCGCGGTATGGTGCGGCAGCCGCACCGCCATGGGCGTCGGCCGAGATCTACGCGGCGAGGTCTTCCGCCACGTTAATTCCCTGTCCACTGAGGACATGAGCCGTTTTGGCACACCTACGCTTATTACCCGCGGCACCAATGACGTCCAGCAGGTGCAAATGGTCTACATGATGATGCTGAACTTCATGGTGACCGCACCCATCATGTCCATCGGCGGCATCATCATGGCCGTGCGCGAAGACGCCGGAATGTCCTGGCTGGTGTGGGTGTCCGTGGCGGTACTGCTCGGCACCATCTCCGTTATCATTTCCCGCCTCATGCCGCTCTTCCGTTCCATGCAGGACAAGCTGGATTCCATCAATGGCACCTTGCGCGAGCAGATCACCGGCATCCGCGTGGTGCGTGCCTTCGTGCGCGAGGCCTATGAGTCCGAGCGCTTTACCGAGGAAAATAAGAACATCACCCGCCTGTCCTTGAACATCGGCCGGCTTTTCGTGGTGATGTTCCCGCTCATTACGGTGATCCTCAACGTGGCCACGGGCGCGGTCCTGTGGTTCGGCGGCCACCGCGTGGATGAGGGCTTGGTCAACGTCGGCTCGCTGACCGCATTCCTGCAGTACCTGCTGCAGATTCTGGCGGCGGTGATGATGGGTACCTTCATGGCGATGATGCTGCCGCGCGCCATTATCTGTGCCCGCCGCATCACCGAGGTGCTCCAGCACGAGCCCTCCATTACCCCACCCAGCTCCACCACCTCTCCGGAGGCCTGCGCGGGCACGGTGGAGTTTCGCAACGTGGGCTTTTCTTATGCCGGTGCGGATGCGCCGGTGCTAGAAGACATTTCCTTTACCGCTCAGCCCGGCACCACTACCGCCATCATTGGTTCGACGGGCTCGGGCAAGACCACCCTGGTTTCCCTCATCCCACGCCTGTACGTGCCGACGGAGGGCCAGGTGCTTATCGACGCCACCCCTACCACTTCCCTGGCCCGCCAGGACATCGTCCAGCGCGTATCTCTGGTTCCACAAAAGGCCTACCTATTTAGCGGCACGGTGGCCTCTAACCTGCGCTTGGGCCGCCCCGAAGCCACCGATGAAGAGCTCTGGGAGGCGCTGCACGTGGCTCAGGCGGACTTCGTAGAAGACCTGGACATGCCCATCGCACAGGGCGGCACCAACGTCTCCGGTGGCCAGCGCCAGCGCCTGTCCATCGCGCGCATGCTTGTTGCCCGCCCGCTGGTCTACCTCTTCGATGATTCCTTCTCCGCGCTGGACGTGGCCACCGATGCCAAGGTGCGGGCGGCAATGCGTGCCTCCTTTGCCGAGCGCGAAAAGCCGGTGACCAGCATTATCGTCGCCCAGCGCGTGGCATCCATTCGGGATGCCGACCAAATCCTGATGCTGGACGCCGGCCGCATCGTTGACCGCGGCACCCACGAGGAACTCCTGGGCCGCTGCGCGGTCTACCAAGAAATCGTTGATTCCCAAGAAACCGCCGGTGTGGCAGGGGGCGAAAACTAATGGCTGAAAACACCACCTCTACCGCCGAGTCCACGGATGCCGGTTTTGATCCAGTGGGCGGCTCCGCACCCCGTCAGGCCAAGAATTTCTGGCCCTCCACCAAACGCCTTTTCTCCCTGCTTGCCCCCTTCAAGCGCCGCCTGTGGGCCGTCGCGGCAATGAACATAGTCTGTATCTTCTTGGCCGTGGTAGCCCCGAATATCATGGGCAAGGCCATGGACGTCATCTTTGCCGGCGTCATTTCGCGCAACCTGCCCTCTAATATCTCCGCCGAGCAAGCCATTGCGGGCATGCGCGCTGAGGGCCAGGACCGCTTTGCGGATATGGCTTCCGCGATGGACTTCGTCCCCGGTGAAGGCATCGATTTTAACCGACTGGGCACGCTCATCATCACCGTGATCGCGATGTACATCGTCTCCTCTGGCTTCCAGTGGTGGCAGGGAGCCATCCTCAACAAGGTAAGCATGGATATCGTGTTTGACCTGCGCGAGCGCGTGGAGGCGAAGATTAATGCGCTGCCTCTCAACTACTTTGATTCCCAGCAGCGCGGCGATATCCTCTCACGTACCACCAATGACATCGACAACATGCAGCAGGCCCTGCAGGAGGCGCTATCGCAGCTGTTTTATGACGCGCTGCTGGTCATTGGCATCACCATCATGATGTTCAGCGTCTCCTGGCAGCTCGCTCTGGTGGCTTTACTGTCCCTGCCGCTTACTGGCCTGGTCATTGGTGTCATCGGCAGCCGCTCGCAGCGCCAGTTCAAAACGCAATGGCGCTCCACCGGTCAGCTCAACGGCCAGGTAGAAGAATCCTTCTCCGGCCACGACCTAGCCATCGTCTTCGGCCGTACCGAGGCCATGACAGAGGAATTCGACAAGCGCAACGAAGAGCTCTACCACTCCGCAGCTAAGGCTCAGTTCCTGTCCGGCATCATGATGCCCATCATGCAGTTCCTGTCCTACCTGTCCTATGTGGCCATTGCGGTCCTGGGCGGTCTGCGCGTGGCCAATGGACACATGACTTTGGGCGCTGCCACCGCATTTATCCAGTACTCCCGCGAGTTCAACCAGCCGCTCGGCCAGCTCGGCGGCATGATGCAGCAGGTGCAGTCCGGTGTGGCCTCGGCCGAGCGCGTCTTTGAGCTTCTCGACGCCGAAGAGCAAGCCCCCGACACCACCGACGAGGACCTTCCCGGCCGTGCCCAGGGGCTCGTGGAGTTCCAGGACGTTGACTTCTCCTACGCAGAGGAGAAGGAGCTCATCACCGGCCTCAACCTGCGCGTGGAGCCCGGCCAGACCGCGGCCATTGTCGGCCCCACCGGTGCCGGCAAAACCACCCTGGTCAACCTGCTCATGCGCTTCTATGAGCTAGATGGTGGTCAGATTCTCATTGATGGGCACGACATCGCCCGCATGCCTCGCCATACCCTGCGTTCCCAGGTGGGCATGGTGCTCCAGGACGCCGTGCTCTTTAAGGGCTCGATCATGGAAAATATCCGCTACGGCCGCTTGGATGCGACGGACGAAGAAGTCATTGCGGCGGCAAAGGCAACCTATGTGGACCGCTTCGTTCACGCGCTGCCCGATGGCTACGACACCATCATCGACCAAGACGGCGGCGCAATCTCCGCCGGCGAGCGCCAGCTCATCACCATCGCCCGCGCGTTCTTGGCCCAGCCCGCGCTGCTCATCCTCGATGAGGCCACCTCTTCGGTCGATACCCGTACCGAGGTCCTCGTCCAAGAGGCGATGAACGCATTGCGCGCGGACCGCACCTCCTTCGTCATTGCCCACCGCTTGTCCACCATTCGCGATGCCGACCTCATCCTCGTCATGGAGAACGGCACCATCGTGGAACAAGGCTCGCACGACGATCTCCTTGCGGCCCAAGGCGCATACTGGCGCCTGCATCAATCCCAGTTCGCTCAAGGGTAGGTCTTCCCCGGCGGTGAGCTACTCCAGCCCTACCGTCACGGTCGGCGCGTTGAAGTGAGCACCCTTGAGGTTCACCAGCTCAAGGGTGACGTCGCGCAGCTCGAGATGGTCCATGACTACATCGGGCACCTCCGCATCGGGGACGGGGTGCGGCTCTGGAACACCGAGCTTGTCCAACACGGCATTGATATCGTCGCGGCTTAAATCGATTTCCGCCCGCGATGTAGAAACCTTACCCACCGCCGGGGTGGCTGTGAGCTCGGTAGCCATAATGGTCACCGGTCCGCCGCGTACCTCGGTGGTATCCCCGCCCGTGGTCAACATGCCATCGCCGTAGCGGCCAGGCAGCGTAATGGCGAGGTTGTCGATGTCAAGGTTGTCGCCCTTCAGCTCCAGAACCCGCACATCACCGCTGGCGGTGGGGAAAGTACCCAAGGATACGGTGACATTCTTCGTCAGCGTCACCTTATCCGCAAAGACGGTACTGAAATACGGAACCGCCGGGGCATCTTGCGCATTAACCCGTCCGGAACCGCTCACACCGCCCACCACTAGGGCACAGGTGAGTACGGCCAAGCAGCTACGCGCCGCTCGCGGCATCGCCCTCGTCATTGCTCTACTGCTTCCTTGGTGCGACGCTTTTTCTCCCCTGGCTGCCACGCAAAGGTAAAGGCGCCGCCAATGATGCCGAGCAAGGAGCCGATGATGAAGCCGCCCAAATTGGACGTCGGCAAGGCGATAATGGCCACGATGATGCCCAGCACACCGACATAATTCGAGGTTGCCGGCTGGAACCACGCGCCGAGGCCGAACATGGCTAGCAAGACGCCGATAAGCAGCGTAGATACGCCAGAGATGGTGGAAATCATCACCAAAAGGTCAGAAATGCGGATGGTGATATAGGCCGGTGCGGCAATGATGATGCCGGACAAAATGAGCAACAAGCCAGGAAAGAAGGGCCGACCACTGCGCCAGCGGCGAAAGCGCTGCCAGGCGCTGGGCTTAGATTCTTCCGCGCCTGCTGCCTCCGCCACCGGGAGGGTCTGCGTGTCCTCCGCGGTCGACTCAGCAGCCATTATCGGACCCCCTCCGCACAGTTACTCCAACGTTCTTGGCAGAAAGGCGCTGTGCACCCACGGAGGTGGCCTTCACATCGTCCGCCTTGAGAGAGACCTGCTTGGAGTACAGGCCCCACGCACCAGGATCCGCGGTATCGCTGAGCTGATTCGCATCGATGCCCACGTTGACATCCTGCATGACCAAGGAGCCATCCACGTCGGTCGCGCCGACCAGCAGGCTATCGGATTCCACGCTGCCCTCACCCTCAGCCTTCAGTGCTAGGGTGGCCTCCCCACCAACGCCGGGCACCTTGGGAACCGTCACGGAAAGGCAGAGATCAGAGACCTTGGCATGGTCCAGCTTGATGCGCGCGACAGGAAGGCGCTCTTCGGCCTTTTGATCATCATCAACAAAAAGCGAAAAGCCCTCTCCGTCCAAGTGCCCCATGGTGATTTTAAAGAAGCTGCCGGAAAGGGCCAGGTTTGCGGTCAAGCCACCCTGCGCCACGGCGAATCCAGTAACGCCAAAGGCGGCGAGGCCTGCGGTCAAGGCCACCGCGGCCTTGGTGATATTGGTTTTGCCCATGGCGGTTTGCCCTTTCTGCGGCGGTCTAGGTCCTCTTCTTGGCGGGTTCGGCCGCGCTGCGGCTTCCGCCTCTGGTGGTACTCCGCCGCCGTGTACAGCACGTTTAGCAGAATATGGCGACCGAGTTTCTCATCTTGACAGTGTACAGCCCACCCCACCGCGATACCGCACTGAATACAGACTCTGGGATTTCCACCCCTAGGCTTTAAGGTAGAGAACAACGTGGAGCATCAGTAATAAAGGAGCACGCATGACCACCGTGTTCGGTTGGATAGCTATAGCCGCATCGATTCCGGTGTGGCTGTACTTTTTCACCCGCGTATGGACCCTGATTAAGTTCATCCGCTCGGGCGGACCCACCCAGCTCAAGCGCACCGATAGCCTAGGCAAGCGTTTATGGCGTGTTATTGCGGAGGTCTTTGGCCATTCCCACTTCAAGGGTAAACCGCTGGTCAATGCCGCCCACTGGCTGGTGATGGTGGGCTTCCTCTTTGGCATTTTGGTGTGGTTTGAGGCCTATATCCAAACCTTTGCGCCGGATAAGGGCTGGCCGTGGCTCAGCCACTGGCCGGTTTACCACTTCGTCGAGGAAGTCTTGGGCATCGCGACGGTCCTCGGTATTGGATTTCTCATCGGCGTGCGCCTCAAACTCGGCGATACCGAGCGCGGCAGCCGCTTCTTCAATTCCCAGACCGCCTCAGCGCGCTGGGTAGAGTTCATTGTCTTTTCTGAAGGACTCGGCATGATCCTGGTGAAGTCCACCAAGATCGCCACCTACGGCGGCGGTTCCGCCTGGGCGGATTTCTTGAGCGTCCACCTAGCCAAGCTCTTCCCCGAGTCACCGGCCCTGGTGAGCTTCTTCGCCCTCTTCAAGCTGCTTTCCGGTCTGCTATTTATCGTCTTTATCTCCCGCAAATTCCAGTGGGGCGTCATGTGGCACCGCTTCACCAGCTTTTTCAATATCTTCTTCCAGCGCAACGCTACCGGGGAAAAGGCCCTACAATCCCTGCCCACCCCGGACTTGGAAGAAGACATCACCCCGGGTAGCTGGAAGATGCTGCTGGATTCCACCTCGTGTACCGAATGCGGCCGCTGCCAAGAACTATGCCCTGCCTGGAATACCGAAAAGCCGCTGAGCCCCAAAAAGGTCATGATGGATCTGCGTCAGGGCGCACTGGATAACTACAACCCGCACGAAGGCCTGGATGTGCTGTCCATGGCCGGCGTCATCGATGATGACGTGCTGTGGTCTTGTACTAATTGCGGTGCGTGCGTGGATCAGTGCCCAACCGATATTGAGCACATCGACCACATTGCGGACCTGCGCCGCTTCAAGGTGCTTGCGGAATCGGACTTCCCTTCCGAGCTCACCGGCCTGTTTAAAAATATGGAAAACAAGGGCAATCCGTGGGGCCGGAATAACTCTGAGCGCCGCGCCTGGATCGATGAGGCCCGCGCCGATGGCATCGACGTTCCCATCATTGGTGAAGACGAGGCCGATTTCACCGATATGGAATACCTGCTCTGGGTGGGCTGCGCTGGTGCTTATGATGACGATGGCCGCCGCACCACCCGTGCCGTAGTAGACCTCCTGCATACCGCAGGCGTGAAGTTTGGCGTGCTCTCCACGGGTGAGACCTGTACGGGTGATCCTGCCCGCCGCGCCGGCAACGAGTTCCTTTTCCAGATGATGGCGCAGCAAAATGTGGAAACTCTCAACAACGCCTTCGACGGCGTCCCGGAGGGCCAGCGCAAGATCATCGCCACCTGCCCGCACTGCTTTAACACCATCCGCAATGAGTACCCGGACTTTGACGGGCACTTCGACGTCTTCCACCACACCCAGCTGCTCAATCGTCTGGTGCGCGAGGGCTTGCTCAAGCCGGTGCCACGCACACCGGAGAACCGCAAGCCCATTACCTACCACGATCCTTGCTTCCTCGGCCGCCACAATAAGGTCTTCGATCCTCCGCGCGAGCTGCTCGAGGCCACCGGCGTGGAGCTGCGCGAGATGGACAAGAACCGCGACGAGGCCTTCTGCTGTGGCGCCGGCGGCGCCCGCATGTTCATGGAGGAAAAGCTCGGCACCCGCATCAATGACTTCCGCACCGAGCAGGCCCTAGAGACCGGCGCGGAAGAAATCGCCACCGGCTGCCCCTTCTGCAATGTCATGATGACCGGCGGCGTGAAGTCCTTGTCGCAGGATTCCACGTCCACCACCAAGGTCAATGACGTGGCGGTTATGCTGCGCAATTCTATCTCCCTCGACGAGTCCGGCACCCTGCCGGAGCCCCACCCCAAGGCGTTCCTGGCTACCCCGGTGCGCCACCAAAAGTCCGAGGGCACCACTGACGCCCCGCTTGCCGACGCCCCCACTTCCGCCACCCACACCCCGGCCGCATCGGCACCAGCACCAGCCCCCGCCGCTCCTGCAGCACCGGCCGCACCCGCAGCGCCGTCTGCATCGCAGGCTCCTCAAGCGCCGAAGGCTCCCGCGGCACCAAGTGCACCCACCCCTCCAAGTGCTCCGGCAGCACCTGCACCACAGGCGCCCGCGGCTCCAACACCGCCTAGCGCGCCTGCAACGCCTGCGGCACCAGCAGCTCCTGCTGCGCCGAGCGCACCCACGCCGCCAAGTGCTCCAGCAGCACCTGCACCAAAGGCACCCGCAGCTCCAACACCGCCTAGCGCGCTTGCAACGCCCGCGGCCCCGGCGGCACCAGCTGCACCAGCTGCACCGCAAGCTCCCCAGCCTCCAGCAGCACCAGCAGCTCCCGCTGCACCGAGTGCTCCTACCCCTCCAAGTGCTCCAGCAGCACCTGCACCGCAGGCACCAGACGCGCCGACGCCGCCTGCAGCGCCAGCAGCTCCGGCAGCGCCAACGCCGCCGGCAGCACCGAAACCGCCAGAGGCCCCTGCTGCGCCCACGCTGCCAAAGGCTGAGCCGCCAGCCGCACCGACCCCGCCAGCACCGCCGGCGGCTCCGGCACCACCGGCGTCGGAAAGCGTGCCCAAGCCACCTGAATCTGAGTAGGCGCGCAGGGGCATTGGTGCGTACGCTGTAGTCCATGCATTTTAATGCGGGACTCCCCACCGATGCTCTGCTGCTGGCGGCAGGCGCAACCGAAAATACAAATTCCCTCGTCTCTTTCGCCTGGATTATGGCCGCGGCTCTACTCGCGCCGCTGGTCTCCTATATGTTGGGCTACCGCCTGCCATCGGTGGCCCTCTTGCTGATTTTCGGCATGATTATTGGCCCTTCCGTACTCGACCTCGCGGCCGAGGACGAAGGAATCGAAATGCTCAAGGAACTCGGCGTGGGAGCGTTATTTCTCCTCGCGGGCTTTGAAATTCAAATCTCCACCCTCAAAACCAAAGAAGCCGGAACGGCGCTATCCACCTGGGCAATCTGTGCCCTCGCCTGTGGGGTAGGCGCCTACTTCCTGGTAGATAACGTGCCAGGTGCCATCGTCGTCGCCTTGGCGCTTACATCAACGGCGCTGGGCACGCTCACACCGATGCTAAAACAGGACCGCATTCTAGGCACCAAGGTGGGCAATTCGGTGATGATTCATGGTGCCATTGGTGAGGTCGCCCCCATTACCGCAATGGCACTCTTGCTGGGTACTCGTTCCACGCTGACGACGATGATCATTTTGTTGTTCTTCATCATCATCGCCGTTGCCGTTGCCATCATGCCGGCGGCCATCGCCTCGACCATCCCTTGGGTCAAGACCGCCTTTATCTCCGGTGCGGGCTCCACCAATCAGACGATCTTGCGTCTTATCATCCTGATTCTGGCCATCCTCATGGCCGTTACCGCAGTCTTTGAACTCGATATTGTGCTCGGTGCCTTTGCCGCTGGCATTATTTTGAACCGCATCATCCCGGATGAATTCCACCGCCGCCTTGAGCACCGCCTCGATGTGGTGTTTTATTCGATGCTTATCCCAGTCTTCTTTGTGGTCTCTGGCATGAGCATTAGCTGGGATACCATCGCTCATAATCCGTGGAAGGTACTGGGCATTCCAGCTCTCATTTTGGTGACCCGTGGCCTGCCCGTCTTCTTGCGCGAAAATGTTGGGCATACCGGATCTGATATTGAAACCTTCCGCCAGCGCCTCCAGGTAGGTTTGTATTCCGCCACCGGTCTGCCAATCATCGTGGCGGTAACGTCCCTGGCGGTCAATTCCGGAATCATGGAAGCGGAAAATGCCTCGATCTTCGTCTCCGGCGGCGCACTTACTGTCGCCCTCTTCCCATTCCTGGCCAGCCTGGTGGGCGGAAACGAACAAGAAAAGAAGGACGAGAAGACCCCTAACGCTGAAACCAAGGACCTATAGGCCGCGTTCGCTGAGAGCACGTCCCTACAAGGGCAGAATTTTCCTAGACTGGAAGATGTGAGTAATAACTTTGGTTCTTCCCCTGTCAATCGGACGCTGCGTCTGTCCGATTCCGAGCGCAACGATGCCATCAATGACCTCGCCCGCGCCGTGGGTGAAGGCCGGTTAACCATGGAGGAGTTCGAGGACCGCTCGGACGATGTCATGCGCGCCAGCACCCACCAAGACCTCGTACCCGTCTTTCAAGACATTCCGGCGCGTGGTTCCCACGAGGTCAAGGTCTATTCCCGCGGTGAGGTCACGCGCGCCCATAATGCGGGCAAGAAGCCAAAGTTTGCGACTGCCCTTTCCGGCTCTGTGGTGCTTGCGGTAGCAAGCCCTACGCTTATCTTAATGAGCGCTACCATGAGCAACCCATGGCTTCTGCTCGGAGGCGCGGTAACAGCCGCCCTCATTCCAATTTTGTGGATCATGCTCTACGTGGCCAAGGTGGGTCCGTCTTCCTGGCACGCCCCATCCGTGCGTCAGATTGAGCGGCAGCAGTTGCGCGAGATTCGCGCTCTCACGGCGCATGAGCGCGCGCAGCAAAAAATGATCGAGGAGAAAATGTGGGCCGATCGCCGTATGCAAGCTGGTGAAATTACCGGCCAAGCCATGGATCTGGCCAAGCGGAAGTTCAGCGAGTGGAATAAAAAATAGTCATCGCCGGTGTTGAAGCATTTTGTGTAGCTGTGAATCGTGGCACAATATTTCCATGACTTCTCCCAAACACCGCATCTTTGACCAGTCCGACAAACTCAAGGGCGTCGCGTATGACATCCGCGGCGAGGTCTCTGCGGAAGCGGAACGCATGGAGCTCGATGGCCACACCATCTTGAAACTCAACACCGGTAACCCGGCCGTCTTTGGCTTCGAAGCACCCGATGTCATCATGCGCGATATGATCGCTGCCCTGCCTACTTCCCAGGGTTATTCCACCTCCAAGGGAATCATTCCTGCCCGCCGATCCATCGTTACCCGCTACGAGCTGGAGGACTTCCCGCCCTTCGATATCAACGATGTCTTCTTGGGCAATGGCGTCTCCGAGCTCATCAGCATGACCACCCAAGCGCTGCTCAATAACGGCGATGAGGTTCTCATCCCGGCACCGGATTATCCATTGTGGACCGCAGCTACGTCCCTGGCAGGTGGCACCCCAGTGCACTACCTGTGTGATGAGGACGATGATTGGAATCCATCCATCGAGGACATCGAGTCCAAGATTACGGATAAAACCAAGGCCATCGTGGTCATTAACCCGAATAACCCAACGGGTGCGGTCTACTCGCGCGAAGTGCTGCAGAAGATCGTCAATATCGCCCGCGAGCATAACCTGCTCATTTTGGCCGATGAGATCTATGACCGCATTCTTTATGACGGCGCGCAGCACATCTCCATCGCTTCGCTAGCCCCTGACCTTCTCACTATCACGTTCAATGGCTTATCCAAGGCCTATCGCGTGTGTGGCTACCGTGCCGGCTGGATGGTACTTACCGGCCCTAAGCACCACGCCCGTGGCTTCATCGAAGGCCTTGAGCTTCTGGCCGGAACACGCCTGTGCCCGAACGTACCGGCGCAGCACGCTATCCAGGTGGCGTTGGGTGGGCGGCAGTCTATCTTTGAGCTCACTGGTACCGGCGGGCGTCTTTTGCGCCAGCGCAATATCGCCTACGAGAAGCTCAATGAGATTCCCGGCGTTTCCGCGGTAAAGCCTATGGGCTCGCTCTACCTCTTCCCGCGCCTGGATCCGAATGTGTATGAAATCCATGATGATGCCAAACTCATGCTGGATATTTTGAAGGCGGAAAAGATCCTCATGGTGCAGGGAACCGGCTTCAACTGGCCGAACCCAGATCACTTCCGCGTGGTCACGCTGCCGTGGGCATCCCAGATTGAAAACGCCATTGAGCGCCTAGGTAACTTCCTTGTGAGCTACAAACAGTAATTTTCTTCCCGCCAGTTGCTAATGATAGTGATAATCCGTCACAATAAGGTGCATGGGAAGACATTCTGCGGCAATCAAGTCCCAGCCGGCTTCCGCCCTGTGGAGCCGGCTTTTTACTTCGATAGCTCAAAATCATTGGCGGATAGGCCTTCTTGGCGCGCTCGCCGCAGCGCTCATAGCTACCGTTGCTGGCTTGGTAATACTTTGGCCCAACAGCCCTGCCAATGAGCACACGTCCGCGGAATTTCAGCAAACCTATACGCTCAATCACCCACAGGTAGAGGGCACGGTAGATACGGCTGACCATTCGGCTTGTCAATCAGAACAAACGGGACAGGTCTTTGACACTCCTCCCCTTATCCCCGGCACGGAAGAGATATATTGCGATCGCGCACTAGTTAAAATCACCTCTGGCGAAGACGCAGGGCACATGACCCAGCTGGTCACCTATGGCAAAGCTGGCGATCCGCAGTTGGAAACCGGCGACAAGATAGTCTTATCCAAGGCTACTGACCCGTCTGGGGCGGTTACCTATGCTTTTGCGGATTATCAGCGCACCGGCAGCCTAATCTTGTGGGCGGTAATCGTTGCCATCATCGTAATTGTTTTCGGCGCATGGCAGGGGGTACGCGCCATCATCGGCTTGGCGATTAGCCTTGGCGTAGTCTTTGCGTTCCTTTTGCCTGCGCTTATCGAGGCCCATAGTCCCCTCTGGACCGCCCTCGTTTCCTGCGCCGCAATCATCTTGGTCGCCGTACCACTCGTGCACGGGGCAAATTGGAAAGCAGCTTCAGCGGTAGGTGGGTCGCTGCTAGCTCTCATTATCGCGGCATTCCTCGCCTGGGCCACGATCGATACCTCGCAGTTGCAGGGCTACAGCTCCGAAGACAACCTAAAGCTCTTGCTCTATATGCCGGGCATTTCCATCCTTGGAGTGCTACTGTGCGGTTTCGTTGTCGGCTCCCTTGGCAGCCTTGCCGATGTCGCCGTGGGCCAAGCCTCCACAGTCACCGAGCTCCACGAAGCCGACCCAGACGCGCGCCCAAGAGAACTCTTTCTTTCTGCAATGAAGGTAGGCCGGGATCACATTGCCTCGATGATCTACACACTCATCCTCACCTATACCGGCGCCACGCTTCCGCTCCTTTTACTCATTACCGCAGCGCAGCGCCCCGCCAGCCAGATGCTCACCAGCGATCTCGTCGCCACCGAGTTGCTTCGCTCCGGTGTGGGTGCGATGGCTCTAATCCTCGCAGTGCCGATAACCACACTTATCGCAGCGTTTACGATTCCGCATAGCCGTGTAGCCGCCTAAACATGAACTGGCTTAGGCACAAGCGAGAGGGCCGAGCAATGTTCCTCACTGCTCAGCCCTCCGTATCGCCTTTTGGCATAACCCTAGTTAAAGGGTGCGGCCCAAAGCCTCGACCTTCCAGCCGGCCTGCTGCCAGTCTGCGACAGGCAGCACATTGCGGCCGTCGATAATGTGCTTATTATCCACAAGCTGGCCCGCTTGTTGCGGATTCAATTCCTTGAACTGCTTCCACTCGGTTGCCAGAATCACCAACTCTGCCTCGCGCAGGGCATCGTCAGTGTCCGCGGCGTAATCCAAGGTGGGGAATACCTTCTTGGCATTGTCCATGCCTTCTGGGTCATAGACGGTTACTGCCGCACCAGCCAAAGACAAAGAACCGGCCACGGCAAGGGCGGGCGAATCGCGCACGTCATCGGAATTCGGCTTGAACGCGCACCCCAGCACGGTCACGCGGTGGCCAAGCAGGGACCCATTGAAGGCTTCCTTGGCTAGGTCCACCACACGGTCACGACGGCGCATATTAATGGCGTCCACCTCACGCAGGAAGGTCAGCGCCTGGTCGGCGCCAAGCTCGCCGGCGCGGGCCATAAAAGCGCGAATGTCCTTAGGTAAGCAACCGCCACCAAAGCCAAGGCCGGCGCCAAGGAACTTGCGGCCGATGCGCTCGTCGAGCCCAATGGCGTCGGCAAGAGCGGTAACATCCGCGCCTGCAATCTCGCAGATCTCAGAAACGGCGTTGATAAAGGAAATCTTGGTGGCAAGGAACGCGTTAGCGGAGACCTTGACCAGCTCTGCAGTCTGCCAATCCGTCACGATGAATGGGGTGTCCTGCGAGAGCGGCTGAGCATAAACCTCGCGCGCTACCTCTTCAGCTCGACTTTCATTGTTGGTTTCACCAACGCCGAGCACGATGCGGTCTGGGGTGATGGTGTCCTTGACGGCATAGCCCTCGCGCAGGAACTCCGGGTTCCACGCGATTTCCACGGTGGTGCCTTCTGGGGCAAGCTCATTGGCCAGCTCTTGGAGCTCTGCAGCCGTTCCCACCGGAACGGTGGACTTACCAAAGATGATGTGATCGCCCTTGAGCTTGGGCACCAGATCCGTGATGACGGCCTTCACGTAGGTCATATCGGCCGCATAGGAACCGCGGCGTTGCGGGGTGCCTACGCCCAAAAAGTGCAGGTTGCCGAACGCGGCTGCTTCTTCATAGTCCGTGCTGAAGTCGAGGCGGCCGGCCTCGATATTGCGCTCGAGAACCTCCGGTAGGCCCGGTTCATAGAACGGAACCTTGCCCGATCTAAGAGCGGAAATTTTATTGTCATCTACGTCCACGCCTAGTACTTCATGGCCGAGCTCGGCCATGCAGGCAGCATGGGTTGCACCCAAGTATCCGGTGCCGATTACAGTCATACGCATAAAGCCCCATATTAGAGGCTCTATGTGAATGCCGGTTTAAGCCTATCGAAAATTCAGGTAAGACTTCGATGGCGTCGGGCCGCGCTGCCCCTGGTACTTCGAGCCCAGCGAGCCGGTGCCATATGGGCTTTCCGCTGGTGAAGTCATCTTGAAGATTGCCAGCTGACCCACCTTCATGCCCGGCCACAGGGCGATAGGCAGGTTGGCGGTATTAGAAAGCTCGAGCGTGATGTGGCCGGAAAAACCTGGGTCAATAAAGCCCGCGGTGGAGTGGGTCAACAATCCCAGGCGGCCAAGGGAAGACTTGCCCTCCAATCGACCGGCCAAGTCTGCCGGCAGTGTGAATTTTTCCAGCGTGGCGCCGAGCACGAACTCGCCTGGGTGCAGGATGAAGGACTGATCTTCTTCTACCTCCACCAAGGTGGTGAGATCCGGCATTTCCTCTTTGGGGTCAATATGCGTGTACCGCGAGTTATTGAAGACTCGGAAATACTTATCTAGGCGCACGTCCACGGACGAGGGCTGGATAAGTTCACTGTCGAAGGGCTCGATGCCCAATTCTTCGGTGTCAATGGCGGCACGGATATCACGATCTGAAAGAAGCACGGCCCCAATTCTACTCATGCTAAAGGCCGCGGTGTATAGTAGGCCGGAGCGTACAAACGCGCAGTGCCGACGTAGTTTAATGGTAGAACTGCAGCTTCCCAAGCTGCTAGCGCGGGTTCGATTCCCGTCGTCGGCTCCACTTGTTTTCCCATTTCATGGACTAATTTCATACCTACAGGATGGACCATGACAGCCCCTATCTTCACGCCTAAAACCACAGCGGATCTTCGCGCTGAGCGTGAGCATGTACTTCAAGATCTTGCGCCCCGCACAATCGATGAGCTCCACGAACAGCGCGCGGTTGATCAAATCTTGGTCATCGACGAGGCAACTCTGAATCGGTATGAAGCCCTGTGCTTTGTTATCGGCGACTAGACAGACACGTTTTCTCTCAGAGCTACATCTTCCCTAGCCTGAGATTCAAAAACTACCCCCACGCCAATACCAGGACGCACCGCAACAGACCCCACACAGGAAGGACACAATGGGCAAGCAGGAACCAGCGGAAAACACCGACGCAGCCAAGAAAAAAGGCACCAACCACAACGCCATCATCGCGTTGATCCTGATTCTCGTCGGCCTCGGTGTCTTGCTCTACCCCGTCGTGGCCACGCAGTGGAACAACCACACCCAATCCCGCGCCGCGGAGGAATACGCCAAGCTGGAAAAGCAAGCCCCGCCTGAGGTACTGCACACCGCGTGGGACGAGGCGCAGTCTTACAACGCGCAGCTGGGCCAAATCAGTGTGGAAGACGCTTGGACCACCACCGATGACGAAGACTCCCCCAAGTACCAGCGCTACCGCCAGTACCTGTCGGTATTGTCTGAGACCGATGCCATGGGCCGCATTGTTATCCCCTCCATCGATTCCGATCTGCCCATTTATCATGGCACCTCAGAAAAAGCACTCTCCCGCGGCGCTGGCCACCTCTATGGCACGGACCTACCTGTCGGCGGCGTCGGTGGTGGAGAGGGCCGGCACGCAGCACTTTCCGCTCACACTGGCCTACAAAATGCCACGCTGTGGGACAACCTCACCAAGGTCAAGAAGGGCGATGCTTTCTACATCGCCGCCGGCGGCGAGAAGCTCAAGTACGAGGTGCACGATATTCGGGTCGTCGAGCCTGCGGACACCAGCTCGCTCCACCGTGAGCCAGGCCAGGACCTCGTTACGCTCATTACCTGCACCCCCTACGGTGTAAATACCCACCGCTTGCTCGTCACCGGCCACCGAGTGCCAATGGATCCGGAAGACGAGGCCGCATTCAACAGCTCTGGTATTCACTGGCAGTGGTGGATGTGGGCCATTCTGGCTGCCGCTGCCATCATCGTGCTTCTTCTCATCTACTGGTGGCGCAAATATGTGGGCAACGGCAAGGGCGCCGCGCTTGACGACGACCCGCAGGACTCCTAACCGACAATGAGCATGCAATAAGGCCCGCCCTTCCCTGGTTATTGGAAAAGCGGGCCTTTTCTAAAGTTGCCGCAAGCGGTGGTTCTATGCCCAGCGGCGTCGCAAAGCGAGGCACCCTGCCGCGACAATCGCGCCACCAGCGAGCGCCCACAGGCCTACGCCCTCACCACCGGTCTTGGGCAGTGCACCCTTGGTGATGTCAGCGACCTGAAGGACGCCGATTTTCTTCACACAGTTGGCAGAGGTGTCAGATTCAGCGCACCTATTACTGGTGATCGCGGTCCCCCCGGAGAGCACCTTGATGACTGCATTGCCATTCTGATCCCACTCCGTCGAGAACTTGATCGGCGCGGGCAGCAGATTATAGCCGTTCGGTGCCTTGGTCTCGATGAGGTAATAAACGCCAGGGGCGTCCAAGCCTTCGAGCTTGACGCGGCCTGTGGTGGTGGTCGTGGACTGCTTCACCACGGGGTTAGCATCAGCGTTGACGCTGCCATCCGCGTTTAGCTTCAGGTTGCCGTTAGCATCACCGCGGTGGACGGTGAACTGCGCGCCGCCAAGCAACCCGTCGGTTTGGATCTCGTCCGGGTTGTCCGGATTATAGCTCGCCTTTTCGAGCAGGACGTCCATAGTTTCCTTGGTCTCCAGCGGGATACAGTCAGTATCCTTCCAGCCGCCTATTTCTGCCTCGTTCATGAGTCCAAAGTTGGGCTCGTGCAGGCCATCCTTGGTGTAGCAGCGGGTGTTTCCTGCAGGTTGGCTCGGGTACCCGGCGGGTACAGAGGTGCTGTCCAGCTTTGAACGATCCAGCTTGAAACGCACCGTCACCTCGTAGACATGCTGCCCTGTACTTCCGCCAACACCCTTGGATTTAGGTTTAATGATCTTCGGAGTGTCATTCTTGTTGAGTTCGTACGGACCGGCGCCCAGGTACGACTGCGGCTGACTGGTCCTGTTGAACTCATCCTTGAAGACCACAGTGGCTCCAGTCACCGTGGCAGCACCAACGAACTTCGGGGTGTCCGTGAGCTTGCCGTAGATCACGTCGTTGGTGTCGAAGCCAGGTGCGTCCGGTGCCTCAACTACGACGTTGTACTTCGCGGTATATTCATTCGCTGCACCAGGAACAGGTTGCGGTGTGCTGTCGACGGCAACCTTATTGAAACAGGCTTCAGTAGCGACGTTGTCATCTTCAGCCGGGCTAGACTCCCCGTCCGTGGCCTGGAAGGCCACCTTGTTGGGACTACACACCGTCTTGAGGTTGCCGTTCTCATCTTTTCGCACCGGCGCAGAGACGACATACTCTACCTTCGCGTGTCCGGGAAGGGTACCCACGTAACCCTTCATGTACCCCACCTCACCACTTGTGGCTGACGGCACGTCCATCCCGGCGTAAATGCCGCTCTCAGGTTTGATCTCATTGGGCCCCGGACCACGGCCGTTGACCACGGTAGATCCCGGACCAAAGCCCTCGAATTTCGCAGTGGGACCGGAAGCGTTCACTCCATAGTGAGTATCCGTTGGTAGGTATTCCCAGAATGTGCCGCCCGAACTGGTGTTATCCGTGGTGTTTTCCACGGAGATAGTCCAAAAAGTCCGCACCTCACCGTCCACCACCTTGGTCTCGGAGCGTTGCTTCTTCACCGCAATGTTTGATTGCAGCGCTGGCGGCGGCGGAACTAGGTCGGAGGCCGCGTCCGTGTTAAATGAAGCAGGCAGGTTGTTCATTATGTTGACCAGCTCGAACTTCGGGCTATCATCATCTGGGTTGGTGATCTTTAGCTCAAAGCCCAGCTGATTCGCATTCGCACTACCCGAGCCAAAACCCAGGTTTCCATTGGAGTAGGTCCACGCCTTGCCCCAAGAAGCAGAGGGGTTCGAGATCGTGCGCCCATCCAAGGTCTTGATGCCGGTGAGATCCCAGGTCCTGATGTCGCCGGTCTGTGTGTCAATGCGTTCAAGGATAAGCTTGTCGCCTGCCTGAGCCTTACTCTGGAAACCCCACATATACTTCTGGGCTTGCGGGAGCACCGCCCAGTCCTCCGAGTAGGACTTCTGGCTTCCTAGCACGCGTTGAGCCGTGACTTTGTCGACGTCGACCTTATAAAGGTGACGGCTACCAGAAGTGGACGTGTTGCCCACAAAGAATCCCTCGCTGGTGTACACGCCAGCGTTGAGGAGATCCCGGTCGCCGCTCGTTTCAAACGGGGTACCGGTACTTCCGGCCTTTAAAATAGGCCCAAGATTATATACTTCACCGGTTGCCGGATTGATCTGCAGGAGATTTCCTGCAGGGTAGCAGGGATCACCATTTTGACCGCGAATCTGGCTTACCGCATAAAGCCAGTTATCACTCGAATCAAAGGCTAGAGCATTGTATACCCAGGGAGTGGACTCTCCCACCTGGCGAAAGTCTCGGCCTTGGTTGACTTGACGGCTCAGAATGGAAGTGTCTCGGCGAAGATCCTTAGGTTCACTGGTTACAACGTAGACAGGGCTACCGTCGGCAAATTCAGCTGGGGTGAGATCGCGCTTTGGCTGTCTGCTTGTAACCGGATCTTGGCACTCCTCTTTCGCAGGAACGGTGAAGGAAGCTGTAAACACTGTATCGGCTGGCCCGCGGTGAACACCCTTAAACTGAATCTGTGCGGTGCCACCAATAGTAATCTGCGGCAGGATGACTTGGTATTCCTTGGCGCTAATCCTTTTGTAGGTCACCCTCGTCTCATACCAACCTCCGTTGGCACCGGTGTAATAGATCGTCAGGTCATCAGGGTTAGTCGATAAATAACTGTTAACGCTGGATTTGAGGGTAACCACCGTGCCTTGCGGAATGGACAGCTGGCCGCCAAAAAGCTCACCGGACGGAATCTTAAAGTTCGGGATATAGCGGCTTCCCTTAAGCACGTAACCATCGTTTTTCATCGTGATGGTTCGGTCGCCTGCAGCGTACGGGGTAATGTTCGGTGCTGCCATCAGGCGAGCTGGAGCCTCGTCAACGTCAGCAATTTCCAGCGGCTCAGTCACTTCCGAAGGAGCTTCTGGGGTTTCGCTGGATTCCGTTGAAGACGTGCTGGGCGTCTCCTCGGCTACTCCCCGCACATCGACGGACATCCCACTAAGTTCGGAATCCTCTACGACCGCTGGGGTCTTCAATGAGAAAGCTGCTCCTGCTGGCACGTCAGTAGAAAGGCCAGTGATTCGGAAAGTCACTGAAGAGCTGGTTGATTTTACAACGAGGTTGTCTCCTTCGCGGACGGGGATCACTTCGCCGTCGATAGTCAGTGTGTAGGCCGAGCCGTCGAACTCCAGTCCTGCAGTCTCAACAGTGAATTCCAACTCCTCCACGGTTCCGGCGTCAACAAAGTGGCCTTCAAATGTTGCGGAGTCGCCAACAGTCAGGCTCAGTTGGTCTGCGGAATCGAGCTTGGTGCGCAGGGTTGTGGTTTGTGCTTCGGCTACGGCACCAACGATTCCGGGCAGAGCAGCCGGTGCAGCAACACCAACAACGAGAGCCAGTGCAGCAATGAACGCCGCAAGAGCACGCCAGCGGTACACAACCGGCTCGACCGGATGAGAATCTGTCCAGGACATTAGCGTCCCTCGCTTTCTGAATTCTTCCTACGGCTAAAGGCAATCATCACGAAACCAGTGGCGATCAACACCATCGCTGCGGCAACCACACCGAGTACCTGCGCACCGGTCATCGCCAATGAGCCACTGTTCCCCGACGGAGCTGCCGGAGTGGAGGTCTTACCTGCACCTGGAGTACTCGACGGTGTTGTCTCGGGTTGGTGTGGCGGATTCCCAGGCTTAGTCGGTGGATAGTTTGGAGTTGTTTGCGGCGTGTTCGGATGCGACGGCGGAGTAGTCGGCGTCGTGGGCGGCGTTGGTGTTTCATCCGGTTTGTGAGTCTTGGCCACAATTACTCCTGGCACTGGTTTCGGATTGTCCGCCACAGTGTGGAATGGAACCGCTACCACAAATGGGTTGATCTCCCGGTAGGAGTTATCTGGCGCCGACGACGTCACTACGTAGAAGCCATCCGCTAGACCGTCAAAGGTCACTTCTCCATTGGCATCGGTGACCTGGTCCACGTGCACGTCGGTACGCCATTCACGAACCTCGGCCAGACCCGCGTCTTGCACGCGTGCTACATCGTCAGCGTTGTTTGGATCTAGGCCGGCGAGCCGGGCCAGATGTATCGTGACTCCCTGAATCTTTCCCGAAGGTGCCTGCCCATCGTCGTCGGGATTGCCCTGCGTAAGCCGAACAGTCACCGTATCCGTATCTACGGTGCGTTCCGCACCAGTAGTCTGTTGCCCGACAACCTGTACCGCACCCGCAGCAACGACGCCCGGCCCTGCGAACGCAACCGCACACGCTACTCCGACGGCAACCACTCGGGCCGACCATGCATTTGTCAACCTCTTCATCGCCTTACTCCCGCACGCTACTTTCCTTATTAATAACTTCTTGCACCCCGGTAGCCGCCTTCTGGCGACGCAGCCACCACACCAGCCAACACCCAATGACAATCACCGCAGCCAACAGCGCGTACATCCACCATTGCCAGCCCGGACCATGGGAGTTTTCAAACACCGACTCCTCCCCAGGCTCCATAGGAACCTGATGGCCACGCACCAGCAAGCGATGCGTGTTGATCCCGTACGGGGTGCACGTAATCAGTGTGACGTAATCCTGATCAGCGACTGGCCGTAGGCCATCTACCTCGCTCGGCAGCACAACTTGAATGTCGTCTACGACGTACTTCAATTTGTGGCCAGCAACCTGGATATAGAACACATCTCCCTCGGTGGCAGAGTCGAGGTGATCAAACATCGTCGAATTTGCCAGACCCGTATGCCCCGTAATGACGGAATGGGTTCCTGATCCACCGACCGGCAGGTCAGAACCATACAAATGCCCCAAACCACGCTGCAGTGTCTTATCTGCGGTGCCATGAAACACCGGAAGATCAACGTCTACTGCTGGGAACACGAGGCGGGCCATCGCTTCGGTCTCACCCAACTGCTTCAAATAAGCCTCATAGTCGGGATTGTCTACCCCGATACGGTTCAGCCACGGATCCAAGATCGGACCCGACGTATGTTCTTCGTTGTATGCATGTGCAGCATCCCACACCGAATCCTGCACCTGCGCCGGTGTCTCTTTATCCAGTCGCGCATATTCCTGCGCCACTCTTGAGGCGTTCCAATTGTTCCATGCGGTCGAGACCACTGGGTACAGCATCACCAACAACCCAACGACAACGATTACCGCCGGAAGGACTAGGCCTCCACGGAGCCTGTGCCGTCGGCCTGCATTTTGGCCTACCACCGTAGTCAACGACCCGCACCACCCAAAACAATGCCCCACGCGCTAGCGCAGCGCGACCGGGATTACAACGAAAGAGAATGAAGGGGACTGAAGTCTATACCTAGCCCAGTCCCCTCACTGGGTCGAGCACCATATTTTGATTACCCGACCCGCAGCGCAGACCATCATGGACAGTCTGCGCCACCGGAACTACGCCCGGCTATTAGTTGCGCGCGGTACGACGAGCGAACCAAGCACCAGCAGCAACAATTGCTGCGCCAATAGCAGCCAGGATGCCCACACCGGCACCACCGGTCATCGGCAGGTTCGGGGTGTCGCGCTTGATGTTTTCAATTTCAGAAACAAGGGTGACGGCGTCGTCACCCTCGAGCTCACCGGTCTTCGCGATGTTCTCGCGGGTAAAGTCAATCTCCACCGGCTTGTCCAGCTCGGCGTAACCAGCCGGTGCCTTGGTCTCCTTCAGGCAGAACTTCTTGGTTGCCGGGGAGACCTCCTTGCTGTCCTCGAAGTCGGTGACGTGCAGGCCGTCGATTGTGAAGGTGCCGTCAGCGCCGGTGGTCCACTTGTCGGCACCGTTAACGGTCAGTGGTTTCTCGCCGAGGTCGGTGGCCGAGGTGCACTGGTAGAGCTCGAACTCAGCGCCTTCCAGGACCTTGCCGGCCTCCTTGCCGTCCTTCTTCACAACCTTCAGCTTGCCGTGATAGGTCACGACCTCGTCGGTCTTGTTCCTGACCTCTTTGCCAGTGTTGGGGTTGTTGAAGATGACGTCAGCCTGGTTCTTCAGCTCAGTGGTGTCGCCCACTTCCTTGCGCTTGACCTCGAAGGTCAGAGACATCTTGTCACCGGACTTAACCTTGGCAAGGCCCTGGTCGGTCAGCTTAACGACGAGCTTGTTTCCGTTCTCAGCCGGATTGTTGACCTCGTAGTCACCGGCACCCAGAGCGGTCTCTCCAGCCTTGACCTCGGTGACCTTCTGGAAGTCCAAACGCTGGTCCAGCTGATCCTCGAAGCGGAAGGCAGTCAGGCTCTTGCCCTCGCCCCAAGTCGGAGCATCCGCATTGATGGTGTAGGAGTACGCGTCCTGGATGTTCTTATCTGCATCCTTGACAGTCTTCTCGGTCTTGGTCTCCGTGTTCTTTGGGTATGCGATGACGTCGTAGTTCCAGGCATCGGAAGCCTCGTTGACCATCGGGACCGACACGATGAACGGAGCACCAGCAACGATGCCGGCCGGAGCGTTAGTTTCCTCTACCAAGTAGATACCCAATGGCAGATCAGTGAAAGCTGCCTTGCCATCAGTGTCGGTGGTTGCTTCCTTGGTTTCCGCAGTCTTCTTGTCGTCCTTGACTTCAGCAGCGGTCTTCGGGAACGTCGCCCAATCACCGTTCTGCAGATCGTAATCGAGCTTGGTGATCTTGTAGGTCACACCAGGCAGAGCCTCACCCGGGACGCCCGCCATTTCCTTACCAGTGGCCCGACTATTGGTCTCGGCACCCTTCTTCTTGAAGAGGGTGATCGAACCCTTCTTAGTGAAATCGATGTTTGCTTTGTTCACGGCCCCCTGCTCAGCGCCAGGGTTCTCCTGGGCCAGTGCACCCGGAGCGGAAACGCCCAAAGCGAGTCCGGCGATAGCAGCGAAGGCAACTGAACGAGCGGTACGAGAGATCTTGTTCACGGAAACTGGTCCTTTACACGAGTTCTGAAATGAGGCACCGCGCCTCATTGGCTGTGTGCAATCCATTCCCCACGGTTCACGCACCATGACCTGACTCGTTGCTAAGAATCTTTCGCCTGCCGAGAGTAGTTTTCAGGTGGAAACGTCTACGCAGGCCCCAACCTTAACTAACGATAGCCTGTGGATTACATAACTAGATTCTACCCCAGCGTGTTGGGCAAAGTCCCCGACTAAAGCTCCTCCCCCGCAAAACCGGCTAAACTTCTCAAGAATCCGCACGGTCCACCCAAACGTGAAGACTCCTTCTGCAGTTCAACTAATGCTTTCGAGACGTCATCTAGTTTTGTGTGAAACTGAACACATTGCCCCTTTAAGGGGGTAAGCCTGCTCGATTTTACACCCGTTACATAGAATGCAAGCTTCACGCAGGAGAGTGGCTTCCCAGAGAGCACCTTCCAACGACGACGAAACGAACCATATATGCTGCCAATACCACCAGGTAGAACATCCCCTTTGATGACCCATAAAAGGAAGCGTCACCAAGAGCGCTCAAGGTACCCTGAACTCATTTAGATTCTCAGCCTTCAACAGCCCACGTACCAAAGAGTTAATAGCGTTAAGATTCCTGACAAGAGCTCTCTACGTACTCTGAGCCTCGTCGACAGCACGAAGAAGCGCCGCATAGGCACCGCCGCACGCAAGCAGCTCGGCGTGGGTGCCGCGCTCGACCACGCGGCCAGCGTCGGGGACGATGATCTGGTCGGCATCGCGGATAGTGGACAGGCGGTGGGCGATGACCAAGCGGGTAGCATCCGCGCCAAGCACTGCCTCCTGGATGGCGCGCTCCGTCTCGTTGTCGAGGGCGGAGGTGGCCTCATCCAAGATGAGCACCCGTGGTTGGCGCAGCAACGTGCGGGCAAGCGAAAGGCGCTGCTGCTCACCGCCGGAGAAGCGGTAGCCGCGCGAGCCCACCACTGTGTCCAGACCTTCCAGCAGCGCGGCGATGACCTCGTCCACGCGCGCGGCGTTAAGCGCCGCCCACATCTGTTCCTCACTCGCATTCGGCTGCGCGAAGAGGAGGTTCTCCCGCACCGTGCCGTGAATCAGGTAGGTCTCCTGGGAGACCACGCCAATGACCTCCGCGCGCTGCTCAGGTGGAATATCGCGCAGGTCGACCCCGCCCAGGTGCACGGTGCCTTCGGTCGGATCGGCAAGGCGCGCAAAAAGTGCGGCCACCGTGGACTTGCCGGACCCGGTATGCCCCACTAGCGCGGTGGTGGTGTGGGCGGGGATGGAAAGGGAGACGTCGGAAAGCGCGTCGGTGTCGGTGCCGGGGTAGCGGTAGGAGACGTGCTGGAGGGTGAGGGAGGCGTCGGCAAGCTGGGCGGGCTGGGTGGCCTCGGTGAGTTCGGGCTCCAGGTCCAGGTACTCGAAGATGCGGCTAAACAGCGCCATCGACGCCACCCACTGCGCGCCCACGTTGAGCAGGCCGGTAATGGGACGGAAGATCTGGGTCTGCAGGGTGGAAAAGGCGATGAGCGTGCCAATCGTAATGCCCGGGCGCAAGCCGGCCGCCAGGTAAATCAGGGCCGGCATCAAGCCGAAGATGATTTGCGTCAGCGCCATGCGCCAGCGCCCGGCCAACTGCGATTCCAGCTCCAAACGGATGAGGGAGCGGGAGGTTTTCTCAAAGCCGTCATAGACGCGCTCCTGCGCACCCAGCGTGGCCGCCAGGCGCATGCCGGACACGGACAGGTTCTCCGAAATGGTCTGCTGCAGCGTCGCCTGCGCGCGGCTGTTTTTCTCCATGAGGCTGCGGCGCAGAACGGCGGCGCGGCGGGTCAGCCACACTGCAGGCGGCAGTACCACCAGGGACAAAAGCGAGAGGGTAGGCGAAAGCGCCACCATCGCCACCAACGTAGCCACAGTCATGGTGAGGTTGCTGGCCACGGATGTCGCGGTTGT
This sequence comes from Corynebacterium sp. MSK074, assembly GCF_030229735.1. NCBI lineage: Bacteria > Bacillati > Actinomycetota > Actinomycetes > Mycobacteriales > Corynebacteriaceae > Corynebacterium > Corynebacterium sp. MSK074. Next base: position 12,735 of record NZ_JASPIX010000009.1, on the reverse strand, counting down.
GGTCACCATGCCGCGCATCGCCGCGATGTCATTGGTCAGGCGCGACTGAATCTCACCGCCGCGGTTATTGGTAAAGAACTGCAGCGACTGGCGCTGCAGGTTGGCAAAGACCTGCGTGCGCAGCTCGTGCATGATGGTGTGCCCCACCCGCGCCGACAGAAAGGACTGGATAACGCCGATGGCCTGGGAGACCACGGTGATGGCCAGCATGCCGCCGACGAGCCACAGCAGCAGCGCGGTGTCGTGTTCAGGAATGGCCTCATCCACGGTGCGGCGCACCAGGAAAGGCTGCACCACCGTCAGCCCGGAGGTGGCGATGATGAGTGCCACCACCAGCAACAGCGTGCCGCGGTGCGGGCGAAACAGGCCGGCGACGCGGCGGAAGGCAACCGGGTGCTGGGCCAGCTGATCGATGTCCGCCGGGTCCTTCACCGCGGTGTGCATCGGCCGGGTCATGGCTTAACCGCAGGTAACGATGGGCTGCGGGTCGTAGACCGTGGTGGTGGTCTCCCGGGAGATCTCCTTGCCGGAGAGGTCCTTGATCACGCGGGTATCCGAGGTGGTGAAGCCCGGCGCGCCAGACGACGGCGAGCAATCCTCGCTCACCGACTTGCGCTGCGGCTCCGTCTTGGCCCAGCGGCCGTTGTTCACAGACTCAACGTCGACGGTCTTAGTGCCCTTCAGGCGCACGGTGATCTTGCCGCCACCAAAGTCGGTCTCGATGCGGACCGGGGTATTGAAGGTATTAGTGAACTGCAGGTCGATGGCGCCCTCGTACACGGTGGCCTCGCGGCCGGCTGGGTAGCGGGAAATGTAGTACGAGTGCGGGGTGTGGGCGGTGTCTTCCATGCCCGCAAAGTAGGCAGCGTTGTACAAGGTGGTGGCGAACTGGGAGATGCCGCCGCCCACGGCGGAGCCCGAGTGGCCATCGATAATGATGCCGGACTCAACGTAGCCCTGTGCCGTGCCGCGAGGGCCCGTGTGGCCGTTGAGGGAGAAGGTCTCACCCGGGTTGACCACGGCGCCGTTGACCTGTTGGGCCACCAGCTCGATATTCTTGCCGGAGGCAGCGGAGTAGCCCTCGGTGGTGAACTCGCCCACGGTGTCGTTGAAGGTCGCCTTCTTGGCATCGTCGGTGGTGAACTCAGCTGGGTCCGGCTTGTAGGTAGCATCCCACTCGCGGTCATCGCCGGTCACGCGCTTGTCAAAGTCTTTCATGGTCGGCTCCCAGTCGATGATCTCGCCGTCTTCGGACGGGGTGATCTGCTTGTCGTTGCCGTTGAAGGAAATCTTGGCATTTACGCCGGGGACATCGGCGCCCTCGGAGCGCTCGGCCAGCAGCTCCTGCGCGCGGTTGGTATCCACGGCGAGCTTGAGCTTGCCGTCTTTCTTTTCAATGCTGGTGAACTGGGAGATTTCCGGCTTATTCAGGGTAGCGGTGACATTATTCTTGGCCTTCAATGTAATGGGATTATCCAGCGCCTTGGCGGCATCGCCGGTGCGCATGGCCTCGATAGCTTCATCATTGATGGCCGGCTCTACTTCTTCTGGGTCCACGTTTACTCCCTCGGAATCGAGCCAATTATCCGTAACCGCATTGTGCAGGGAGCCGGCATCCACGGTTTGGCCGAGCTTGGGGTCGGTGACCTTGAGCTCACCATTGTTGAGCTCCAACATGCCATCGACTGGATCGGTGGAGAGATCCTTCTTCACGCGGTCCAAGGCCGGCTGAAGTTGGGCCTCGTCCACGTTGGTTTCTACCGGAATATCCCGGGTGGAGCGGAAGAAGCTATACAGGCGGGTAAAAGGATTGAGGGAAGGCTCCTCAATATTGTCCACGGCGCGCTGGTTGTCCAGGGCGAGGCCCGACTCGGAAGGGACCAGATCGGTGTGCAGATCGCCGGAGGTGACGCTCACGGGCTCGGTTTCTACGCCCGCAAGCTCGTCTTCGAGCTTCTCCACGGCGGCGGTGCGATCCATGGCGGAGATATCCACGCCGTTGACGGAAACGGCGCGCGGAATCTTGTCCTGGTTGGCCGCGACATCCCAGGCATAAGCAATGCCCGCGATCAGGACAAGGCCGACCAATGCGCCGAGCGCGATGAGCCAGCCTTTAGCACCGTTTTTTCCTTCTGCCTTTTTCACGCCTTAAAGGTTAACGGTTTTAGTGGCGTTTTTCCTAGTCTTGTGCTGGCTCGGGTGCAGTTCCGGCCGGGGGAGCGCTGACATGGCGAGCCGCGTCCGCAAGGCGTTCGAGTGGCAGGCGGCCGCCGTTGACGGCGCCGACGACGGCGTCAATCACCGCATTAATATCGCCTTCGGTGGACCACAAGGGCATGTCGGCTCCGGCATTGAGGGAGGTCACGACGGCGTCGGCAAGCGGGAGCGAATCTGCAATCGCCTTCATGCCGCCGATGTCATCGGTATAGATGGGCCCGTCGTACTGCAGGGTCTCGCGGGCTAGGCCATAGGCCTCCGGCAGGATAGAAGCGGGAGTCTGACCATCGCCCAAGCCGGGCACTGCGAGGTGGCCCATCATGAGCGCGGCATTGGGCGCTTGAGGGAGAGCGGTTTTAAAAGGAATGAACTCGTGGCCTTCTAGTTCTTCTAGCGGCGGGGTAACGGCCTCAGCCAGGTGGGTATCGCCAGAGGCGCGGCCGTGGCCCGGGAAATGCTTGAACACGGCCTTGACCCCGGCGGAATCCAGCCCGCGGGCAAAGGCCGCGCCATACTCGCTTGCTTGGACCGGATCGGTGGAAAAGGATCGATCTCCCACCACCTCTAGGCCATTGCCATCGACGTCGAGCACCGGTGCAAAGTCCACGTTGATGCCATGCGCCTTCAGGCTCGTGCCCATCTCGTGCGCAAGCTGCTCCACCTCTTGTGGGGAACGCTCGGCCGCCATCTGTTGCGGGGAAGGGTACTCCCCGAGGACGTCGGAAAACCGCTGCACGCGCCCGCCCTCAAAATCGATAGAGACCTCAAAGTCGCGGCCCACCTCTTGGCGCAGGGCATTAATGTCGCGACCCTCTTCCTGCAGCAGGTTTGGATCCGCCCAGCTGGGAATAAAGATTCCGCCCACACCTGCCTCCAGCTTGGCCTTAGCGTCGTCGTAGTTGGTGACCGGCGGCATCAGCACAGAGGCAGCCATGGCGCGGATGTCCTGCTGCGGGGCGGCCTCCTGCGAGGTCTCTTCGTGCGTTTCATGCGTTGCGGCAGGTGAGCTCGACGCAGCCGGAGTGGTGGAGTCCTGGCTCTCGTTGTCCTCCTGGGTGGAGGTAGAGCAGGCTCCCAAGGCCGTCACGAGGGCGAGGCTGGCAAGGATGCGCGGAGTTTTCATGCCTTCTAGTGTGCAATATTCCTCGCGTTCTGTCGCAAGCGGTGGGTAGACTAGTGACATGAGTAACGGCGAGACAATGCTAATTGCCTACGATGGCACCGAACGAGCCGGCCGCGCCCTCGAGTACGCGGCCCAGCTGCTGCGGCCCACCACGGTAGAAATCCTCACCGCCTGGGAGCCGGTAGCCCGGCAGACCGCACGCGCCGTCAGCCGCACCGGAATGCACCAGTCCACCGTTTCCCCGGACCGCGTCGAAGAGGATCCGGCCTATGAGGAGGCACTGAAGATTTGTCGCCAAGGCATCGAGCTGGCCGAAAGCCTGGGCCTAGCCGGCCGCGCCCACCTGGTGGAATCCGCCACCACCATCTCCTCCGCCATCATTGATGCCGCGCATGAGCTGGACGTGGACGTCATCGTGACCGGTACCCGCGCCCTGACCGGCTTCCGCGCGTGGTGGACCAACTCCACCGCCGACCAGATTGTGCGCAATGCCGGCCTTCCCGTCTTCATCGTGCCGCAGGAAAACGAGGATGACGCGGACGATGATGAGGCAGAATACTTCTAAATAGCTGCTAATATCTTTAGCCATGGCTCTGGAAACCGATTCTTTGAACAAGCGCACCCTTGGCCCTGCCATCGGTAGCGCTGTTGTGGGCATCGCGCTCGGCGTCATCACCATCATCGGCATAGCACAATTCTCCGGCACCGATACCGTGCCGGAAGGCAATGCGGTTTCTGCTTCCGATGCGGTTTTGGGCGGCCCTGAGTACGGATCCCGCAACTAGGTGTGCGTACCCACCGCGGGCGGCTTGCCCGCCCCTACCCGCTGGGGATTTTTGCCCTAGCGCTCATCCTTCTCGTGCAGCCGTGGGGGTTGACGGCGGCCGATACCAAGCATGATCTGGCGGCCAATCCGCTGCACTTTCTCCGCGGGGCGCTCAGTGCTTATACGGATACCTTTACCCTGGGGCAGCTACAGAATCAGGCCTATGGCTATCTCTTTCCCCAGGGACCTTTCTTCGTTTTAACCCAGCCCCTGCCCGATTGGGTGGCCCAGCGCCTCTGGTGGCTGCTGGTCTTAAGCGTCGGCTTCATCGGCTTCCATAAGCTCGCCTGCAAGGTGGGCCTGCGTGGCTGGTGGGTCTGGGTGGCAGCGATGCTCTACGCGCTCTCGCCTCGCGCGCTTTCTACCCTGACCGCCATTTCTTCTGAGACCTGGCCGGTCATGCTGGCCCCCTGGGTTATCCTGTCCTTCCTTAATGCCAAGCTCACCTGGCGCGATGCCGCCGCGGCCACCATCCCCGTAGCGCTGATGGGCGCGGTCAATGCCACCGCGACCATCGCGGCGTGTATCCCGGCCGCTGTAGTCCTGCTCTACCGCCGCGCCTTCACGCCCGGCGCGGCCTGGCTCTTAGGATGCCTCGCGGTATCGGCTTGGTGGATCGGCCCGCTCGTCGTGCTTGGCCGCTATGCCCCGCCGTTTACGGAATTCATCGAGTCCGCCCGCGTGACCACGCGCTGGCTTAACTTGCCCGAGATTCTGCGCGGCACCACGAGCTGGACGCCGTTTGTCGATACCGAGCGCGTTGCCGGCTATGAGCTAGCCACCGAGTCCTTCTTTGTGCTGGTCACCATGGGAATCGCAGCCGTGGGCATGTACGGGCTCACCAAGCTGCCGCGCGTGTGGTCCGTCATGCTGGTGGTGGGCATCGCTGTGCTGGGCTGCCAGGTGGCGTGGTACCTCGATGCGCTCGATGGACCGCTGGCCGCGCTGCGCAACCTGCATAAATTCGATCCGCTGGTGCGCATCCCGCTGCTGTTAGGCGTGGCTCGCGCCTGCGCCCATCTTCCACTACCGAGGAGTTTGCGCCCCACCAAGAGGCAGACGGTGGGTGCACTGACGCTGCTGTTGTGCATCGCGGTGGTCTCCCCGGCATGGTCACAGCGCTTGCTGCCGCTGGGTGCCTATAAAGAGGTGCCCTCCTACTGGCACGAGGCCACGGACTTTATCAATACCCATGCCGCCGATACCCGCACCCTTATCTACCCAGAGGCGTCCTTTGCCCGGCAGACCTGGGGGTGGACGCGCGACGAGCCGGCCCAGCCGCTGCTCGATGTCCCTTGGGCCGTGCGCGATGCCATTCCGCTCGTGCCCCCAGAGGCCATCCGCGGGCTCGACGGCGTCATGGCCGCACTCAAGGAAGATCCGGCTACCGGCGTGCGCTCCCTTCAGCGCCTGGGCCTCGGCGCGGTCATGGTGCGCCACGATCTCTTCACCGGCGAGGACGAGGCGCTGGCCAGCAAGTTTGGCGGCGAAGTCCATCGCTTCGGCGAAGTCGATGTCATCCTGCTCAACCACGCCGGCATGTCCTTAGGACCTACAGATCCAGTGCGCGTGGCCGGCGGTGGGGAAGCCCTGGCGCTTCTCGACGCCCACTCCACCCCCACCACCCGACAGCTCGTCGATCGCGACGCCGATATCGTCACCGATACCCCGACGCTCACAGACCGCAACTACGGCACCCTCGATGGCCCCATCTCCGCACCCCTGGCGGCAGACGATCCCAGCCACGTGAATAACCGCCTGCGCGACTATCCCTCCGCTGGGCCGCTTACCCAGGTGGAAACCCACGGTGGTTCGGTGGCGGTCTCCTCCTCGGCCGCCGATGCCACGGCATTCGGCGGGGCACAGCCGGAAAAGTCCGCCACGGCCGCGGTGGATGGGGAAAACTCCACCGCTTGGTGGCCCGCGCCGGGCGATGATGCCGGGTGGATTGAACTGCGCGGCGAATTCACCCAGCCGCGCCTCAAGCTCATGGCCACCAGCGCCACCACGGTGACCGTGCGCTCTGGCAGCGCGGCCGTAGACGTGGACTTGCAGCCCTTCCGCTCGCAGGAAGTCCGCGTTCCCGGCGGCGATACCGAGTCCATCCGCGTGGAGCTATCCCACCGCACCGGCATCGCGGAGTTAGGGGTGGAAGGCCAGCCGGTCGAGCGCGTGGTGACCGTCCCGGATACCTCCCCTGACGTGCACCAATTCTTTTTCCAGCGCATGCTGCAGGATACCGGCGTGCTCATCCGCGATTTCACAGCGCCGCGCCCCATGCGCGTGACGGTGGATTCCACCAAGCCCGTGCTTATCGACGCCCACCGCTACTCCCCCGGCGATTCCCTCACCCTTACTCCTGGCACGCACCGCGTGCGCACCACGGGGCCGTGGGTAAGCCTGCGCGAGGAGGGCTGGCAACCAGCAGGCTCTTCCGAGCCCACCGGGTACTCGATTGCAGCCACTGATGAGGATCGTCTCTTGGTCACCGGTCGCGCCTTCAATAAGGGCTTGCGCGGCTACCTAGGCGAGGAAGAGCTCACCCCGCGCGAGATCGATGCGGCCACCCAAGCTTTTGTCATTCCGGCCGGCCGCTCCGGTGACTTCCGCATGACCTTTAGCGCCCAACCGGTTTACCGCGCCACCCTCCTCTTCGGCGGTGCGCTGGGGTTACTTGCCCTCGGCCTGTGCATCCTGGCGGCCGCGCGGCGCCCGTCCCAGCCCACTTGGCGCGCGCCGCGCGGCGGCGCTGTCTCGGCCGTGGTCGCGCTCGGCGCGCTGGCCCTCACCGGCTGGCCGGCCGCGGTCGCGGCCATTGCCGCTTGGTTAGTGCTGCGCTGGACCACCATCCCACGCGCCTACCTCGCGCCCGGTGTCGTGGCGGCGGCCGGGGCGATCCTCGCCCGCGCGCCGTGGACATCAGGATCCTATGCGGGCGATTCGCTCCTGCTTAGCTGCTTGTGTGCCGCGGGCGTGGCCTGTCTTTTCGCCTCCGACCGAGGAGAAGATCCCGGCCGGGACGCTCGATGAGCGTATAGCTCGCGGCCGAGACCACCACGGTGGCCACCACCGTTACGGCCAGCATCACCCAAAAGTCCAGGGGCTTCCCGCTAAACAGCGGCACCCCGGTAAGCGGAAACGCCAGTCCCAGAATGGCCACATGCCACAAGAAGATGGAATAGGACCACGCGCCCAGTGCCTGCATGAGCGGGCTGGTCAGCCAGGACTTATCCCGTGGGGCGAGCGCTACCGGGATCACTACGACGGCGGCAAAGGCCGCTCCCGCAATGATCCGGCGGGAAAATTCACCTGGCTCTGGATGCACCAGCCCCTGCGGCCCGAACCACTCACGGCTGGCAAGCCACAGCACCACCGCTGCCACGAGCCACCATGCCCAGCGCGGCCGCAACACGCGCTGCACGCGCCGGCTAACACCAGCTTCTTCGCACTCCGCGGCCAACATTCCCACGGCAAACCACGAAGCATATGCCGGCGGCCAAATCTGCGAATTGACCTGATCCTTGGCGTAATCGGCCACAAAGGGAACAAAACCCCAGGACCAGCTAACAACGGCGCCCAGCGCGATGGCTGCTACCCGCCAGCGCCGCGGCAGCGTTCCAAGAAGCCACACCAACACAGGCAGGGCAAGGTAGAAGAAGAACTCCACGCATAGCGACCACAGGTGGGTAAGCCCCGGCGCTAACCCGTCCACCACATAAATCTGGGTGGACGTGAGGTTACTCAGCAGTTGAGTGAGGGTGAGCGAGTGGGCGTCGGGAAGCAGAAGCATCACCGCCACCACGCAGGCATAATAAGCCGGTAACAGGCGCGCCACGCGCGAGCGCCCGTAGCCGGATAAGGTGTGCAAGCCGCGGCGGCGCCACAGCAGGAAGGCACTAAGCGCAAAGAAAACGGCGACAAAAAAGTCGAAGCGCCCCGCAAAGCCCCACCCGGTTCCGGTCTGAAAAGACACGTGGGTGACAATGATTCCAAGGGAGGCGACCGCGCGTAGACCGTCCAGCTCCGGCAGATGCTGGGGTACGCTTTTCACAGATGCCTGCGGCTGCACGCTTGCTCCTAACCCCGGATCGACCTGAAACTGATTGGACATACTACTGCAATGAAACGCTACCTTTGGCCACGCTCGCCACTGGCGTGGGTTGTCATTGCCGCCGTCATTTTCTTGGTGCTGGGTACCGTGGTGCCGCCTCTGTATAACAACCAAACCCGGCCGCTGGCCTTCGACCAAAACATCAACACCGTCACCGCGCCGTCGGCTGGCGTGTGGATGGATGCGCCCGAGTTTATCGCCGGGGCCAAAGCCACCGGCGATAGCAAAGACCCGCAGTGCCAGGAAAAACAGGCACCCATGTGGTGCTACCTGCACCACGACCTGCTTACTATCGAGCGCAATACCACCACCTCTGAGGTGGCAGAAGATGATGCGCTCGCTAACTCCGATTCGCTCTCTCGCCTGCTCGCCGGCAATACTCCCCTTGCCCGAATCACGGAGCATTCCGTGTTGAACCGCGAGTCCACCTACCCAGTTGCTGCGCCAAAGGATAAATGGAAGTTTGTGCTACCGGCGCTGGATACCGGCATGGCCCGCACCGACTTCGAGCGCGATGGAATCAACTACTTCTTTCCCTCCGGTACCGAGCAGCGCTCCTATCCGTTTTTCGATCTAGCGACGCAATCCTCCACGGCGGTGGACTTCACCACGACGGAAAAGCTCGACGGTATCCCTACCTATTCTTTCCACCACGATATCCAGCCCATTTCCTTGGCTGATATGCGCAAAAGCATTACCGCCGAGGTCGATACCGGCACCGGCGATAAGCAGCTAGCGGCCGAGGATTTCCGCATCTCCGGGCCAGCGAAGCGGTTCTACGACGCCGAGTCACGCGAGCTCCTCGGCTTGGATGCCACTGACCGAGTCACGGTCGAGCCCTTCTACACCATCGGCCGCGATATCTCCGTCGAGCCGACCACCGGCACCATGGTGGACCTGCGCGAGAACATCAAAATCTTCTTCGCCGCGGACGAAAAGCAGGCCGGCACCATGGTGGCGAATGACGATACAGAAGACCGCTCCATCCTTGCCGCTGATCTGCGCTGGTCCGATGAGACCCGCGCGGAGCGCCTTAATGAGGTGCGCCCGGTCATTCGCACCATTCGCGCCTTGATGGTGGTCGGATGGGCCGGCAAGGCCATCGGCGTTGGTCTATTGCTCTGTGCCGCCTATATGTACATGCGCCGCCACCGTGAAGGCTAGGCGTCTTTTACTCCTTATCTGGGGCACCCTCCTCGTGGCCGCGGTGTGCTGGCCCTTTGCCTTGCCCGGCGAGTTCTTGTGGCGCGATATGGCGTTGCTTGACCATCCGGCCCTTTCCCCTTCTGCCTTTGGTGGCGGCAGTCTGCCCGCCCGCAACGCACCGCAAGACGGTTTCCTCGCTCTCGTGGGCGGCGCGTGGGCGGCACGGGTGCTCATTTTTGCCGCCGCCGCGTCCTCCGCGCTCACCGCGGCGCGCTGGGCGCGCTCTACGGTCGCCGCGGTGAGCGCGATGGCAGTGGCGGTGGCCAATCCCTTCGTCATCGAGCGTCTCCTGCAGGGCCAGTGGTCGCTTGCGGTCGCTGCGTGGCTGCTGCCGGTCATCGCGTGGGCCGGAAAGCAACGCAGCTGGGTGGCGTGGCTGGCCATGTGGGGAGCATCGCTTACCCCTACGGGTGGTCTCTTTGCCGTGGTGACCGCGGCGGTGACCTGCCGCAAGCGGGTAGCCCTCGGCGGCGTGGTCTTGTGTTTGCCGTGGGCCATTCCGGGCATGTTCAATCCCGCCGCACCCGGCGATACCGCAGCGGCGGTGGCCGCGTTTGGCCCGCGGGCAGAAGACTACGTCGGCACCGCGGGCGCGCTGCTGCGACTCGGCGGCATATGGAATGCGGAAGCGGCCATCGGGTTCGCTGTGTGCGGTGTCATCGTGGCAGTCATCGCCTTGCTCGGGGCGTGGCGGGTTCCCGCGCGGTTAAGCGTCCTCGCGGCGATAGGGCTCGGCGGGACGATGTTCTTCTGGCTGGTTCCCGGCGCTCTGGTGTGGTCCATCGATCACGTACCGGGGGCGGCGCTGCTGCGCGATAGCGGGAAACTGACCATGTTGGCGTTGCCGCTCTATGTGGCCTCGCTGGGGGCGCTGCCGAATCTGCCAGCGGCACTGGCCACCGTGGCTGCGACCGTGCAGCTGCTGCCCGTTCCGGGACGCCTCGCAGTGCTCGCACCGCGGGATACGGGGATAGATGAGCAGTTGGTGCGCGCGATTGACGGCCGCGTGGCCTTCTTCCCAGAACGCGCCAACCTCGTGGAGGTTCCCGGCGGCGTGGCCGTCGACCCCTACTCCAAGGCGGTGGCCATGGTGGAATCGGGGGAATTAAGCGTAGACGGGACCGTGGTGGACCAAGCCTCCCCGCCGTACCGGGCGGCACTGCGCGCGTGGGAAGAGCACGATATGGACCGGTTGGCCGAGATCGGCGTTGGCGTAGTCGTGATGGACGGTGCCATAGCCGCGGAAACGAACGCGCCGCGGCCGCAGGTTCCGTGGGCGCTTACCGCTTTGTGGATGGCGTGTCCGCTACTAGCCCTTGCAGCAATTCCGCGAACTGCTCGCCGGTCTTCTCCCACGAGAAGCTAGCGGCAAAATCCCGCGCGTTGGAGCCGAGGGTGCGGCGAAGTGGGGCGTCGGCAAGCAGCTGCTTGGTGGCCGCCACGAAGTCCTCTTCGCGCTCTACCAGGATGCCGGTCTTGCCGTTAATAACGCTGTCACGCAGGCCGAACGTATACCCAACGGCGGGGACTCCATGTTGGGCCGCCTCCATTACTGCCAGTCCCCATCCCTCTTTGCGCGAGGGCATAAGCAAGGCATCGGCGCGGGCGAGCAGGGCATGCTTATAGTCCTCGGTCACCTGGCCGCGGAAGCGCACGCGATCGCTTACCCCATGCTCCTCGGCATAGGCGCGCAGGTTAGCCTCCCACCAGCCGGAGCCGATGACGTCCAGGACCGCGCCCGGGGTCTGTGCCACCGTATCCATGGCATGCTCGATCTGCTTATGCGGCACTAGGCGCGAGAGCGTGACCAGGTGCACCTCGGCCTCTCGTTCCAGGGAAGGAACGTGATCCGGAACCGGGTCCAGGCCATTGGCGATGATGTGCGCGCCCTTAATGCCCAGCGCCTCTAAATCCTCACGGGAGGCCTCAGACACGGTGACATAGGGAGCGCCGCGATACACGCGCGGGGCCACCCGGGACTCGAGGAACCAACCGAGCCGGCCGAGGAGTGGACCTGCCACCGGCCACTGTTCGCGGTGGCAATGGTGAGTAAGCAGCACCGTCGGTGCTCCAGACACCAGGCGAGCGAAGAAGGGGATGCCATTTTGTGTATCAATCACCGCATCCACTCCGCGCAGGTCCCCCAGCCCCAGGCGGCCGGCCAGCATCGCCGCCCAACCACGCGGATACACGCCAAATTTGGCGCCGCCGCGACTATAGCGCACGCCGTCGCGCACCTCCCGGCGCGCGGCATTCATGTGCTTGGAGGTGCGAAAGACCACCTCGTGGCCCTGGGCTGCCAGGTACTCGCCCACGCGCTCCAAATAGCGCTCCGAGCCACCGCCTTGCGGGTGGGTGGAATCGCGCCAGCATAGTAAAAGAATCTTCATCGTGAGGTATTAGCCTAGTGGGTTATGAGACATACCCGTGAGATGGCCACGCTCCGCCGCTCCATTCAGCTGCTGCGTTCCTTCCGCTTTGAGCAGACGCACCCGGAGATTTTTTACGGCGGGCTCGCGGAGGATACGGCCGCGCTGGTGGAGAACCTCGGCCGCGACCTGGGCGTGCAGCTTTCTGGGGCACGGGTGCTCGATGTCGGCGGCGGCCCAGGCTATTTTGCGGACGCCTTTGCCCGGCGCGGCGCCCGCTACGTGGGATTGGAGCCGGATGCGGGCGAAATGTCGGCGGCCGGTATCCACTTGAGCAATTCCGTGCGCGGCGATGGCACCAACCTGCCCTTTGCCGATAATTCCTTTGACGTGGTCTATTCCTCTAACGTGGCTGAGCACATCCCCAATCCCTGGGATATGGGCGAGGAGATGCTGCGCGTAACCCGCCCCGGTGGCCTCACCATCCTGAGCTACACGGTGTGGCTTGGCCCCTTTGGCGGCCACGAGACCGGCCTGTGGGAGCACTACATTAGCGGCGAGTTTGCCCGCGACCGCTATACCCGCCGCCACGGCCATCCGCCCAAGAATGTCTTTGGCACCTCGCTTTTCGACGTCCCCTGCTCCGCCGGCCTTGCCTGGGCCCAGCGCACCGGCGCGCTCAAACTCGCCTTCCCCCGCTACCATCCCAGCTGGGCTTGGTGGCTCACCCGTGTACCAGGGGTGCGGGAGTTTGCGGTGTCTAACCTGACGTTGGTGTTACAAATGTAGCCCCCAACAACGCTGACGTGAACTGGCCCCCGAAAGTTGGACTGGTTTAATTCTAGGCGGTTAGGGCTTCAAGGGTCTGATTTCGATATTGCAT
>NZ_JASPIX010000008.1:0-92950 GCF_030229735.1 Corynebacterium sp. MSK074 | reverse complement strand
TGACTCACAATGAACATCCTCTCCTACGGACACAAGATCCGTACAAATAGGGTGTCCACTAAACGAGGGTAACCTCAGTGATGCGCTACACGGTTCTATCAGCCGTGACTTTCAAAGTGCTTACCGTGTCGTGGTAGATGAAGAAACCGGTAAGAAGCGCAGCGTTCCGAGACTTTATCGCACTGATTCGGAGAAACTCGGTCGATGTGAATACGTCATGCTGACGAATAAGCAATATTCTGCGGTTATGGTTATTGATGTTGACCAGCCCGGAGAATCTGGAGGCCATCCAGTTCATCTCAATGCTTATGTTAAAAGCGTTATCTTCGCCCTTGTCCAGCGAGGCATTGGGCCAGCATGGGCCGGGATTAATCCGCTAAGTGGTAAAGCTCAGTTTATTTGGCTGATTGACCCGGTGTATACCGGCAAAAATAAGCATTCCAGCAATATGGAGCTGCTAAAAGCTACGAGCCAGGAGTTAGGCGCTCTTCTCGCACATGACCCGCACTTTGCGCACCGTTTTAGTCGTAGTCCTTTTTATACTGGTAAGTCAGTAGAGGCATATCGCTGGTATCACCAACACGATCGCGTCATTCGCCTCCAGGACTTTCTAAGGCAGGTGCGTGAGATGGCTGGACACCCTCAGTACGGTAAAAACATGCGTCAGCAATTTAGCTCTGGTCGTGAACTCATCAATGCAGTGAAGGCTCGTCGAGAAGAAGCCCAAGCCTTCAAAGCTCTTGCAGAAGATGTTGAAAACGAAATAGGCGCAGGACTTGATCAATATGACCCAGAACTGATCGACGGCGTCCGTGTCCTTTGGATTAGTCAAGGGTGCGCGGCCCGTGATGAAACGGCGTTCCGCCATGCTTTAAAGACCGGACACCGGCTCCGTGCTGCTGGACAACGCCTCACCGATGCGGCCATCATCGATGCCTATGAGCATGCGCTACAACACGCGCAGACGACACTCCTGGTGCAACCTTCTAGCCCCCGATGACTTCGAAGCACTCACATCAGCTACACTGACCCAAGCAGCATAGATAACCCCCGACGTGTCCACTTTCCGGGGGTCAGGCCCTGACCCAACGCCCTTTAGTTGACAACAAAACTGCCTAGCCCTACACCGAACGACGCTAAAGCAGCCGAGGTGTGCAATGACATCATCTGAGGATGATTGCGATAGTAGCATTCTCAATTCTTTGCTAGTCCTATAAATGTCGCCAACCGTCTTAGTTAGAGATCGGTACTCTGCCTGCCACAGGTGGTTTAGTATTCTCGCCTTTACAAGACCTAACAGGGACAGGTCCTAAACTCCCGTACACGTTGCTAAACCTTGGGGCAGTAGCCACCATGTCGTTTGTAATGCCGTGAATGTAGGAGCTCTTAATGGCCTTTCCGTCAGAGTTAAGCAGCGTGTGTCGGAAGTTGTTGGGGTTGAAGTATACGTAGACACAGACCGCAGCGAGTTCAATGATGCGTCGTAGTGTTTGCTAGAGCCTATGGTCCTTAGGTCGGAGCCATACCAATATGCCGGCCTGTTCGCTATTGGACATTACGGCCAGGGTGGGTTTCTGAGGATAACCGCACCAGCAGCATGTGGGTTATTCAAAAGGCGAATGTGGTTGGTCGTTCGTGGTGGCGAAGGAGTCAGGCGTCGCATTCTGGGCCTTGTCGAAGGAAAGTTCTTATCGCTTTATCGGGGTGCGGGGATTAGGGTGAGGTCATGCTTTTTGATTCGCTGCCGCGGCCGAGCGTGCGTGTAGCTCCGGGGGTGGGGCATGTGCCGGGATGGGTGGGCGTCGATAAGCAAAGGGCCTTGGTAGAAGAGATGCGCGGCATCGCGCGCGAGTATGCGGCGACGCCGATGGCAATGGTGCGCCCGCGGCTGAAATCGGGCGGGCAGATGAGCGTATTTCAACTGCATTTGGGCAGGTATTGGCATTATCCCAGCTATCGGTATGTGGACAATATGGACGGCACGCGGGTTCCGCCGGTGCCGGAGAGTCTGCGGCAGATTGCGCCGGGGGCACTGCGTGCCGCGGCCGAGGTAGCGCCCGAGCTTGAGCCCTGGGTGGAGACTTTTGTGCCGGAGATGGCACTCGTGAATTACTACCCGCCGGGATCGGCCATGGGCATGCACGTGGATGATTCTGAGGAATCGCCCGCCCCGGTGATTTCACTGTCCATTGGGGATGAGGCCCTCTTCCGTATGGGGCACACCGAGGCGCGCACGCAGCCGTGGGACGATATCACGCTATGTAGTGGTGATTTGGTGGTCTTTGGTGGGCCAAAGCGCTTTGCTTACCACGGGGTGGTGCGCGTCAACGATGACACGCTGCCGCAGGGGTGCGGGCTGACGGAGGGACGTATCAACATCACTATCAGACAAGTTTCGGAGCGGGCGGTAGGCTAGAGGCGTTACATAAAGCTTGAAGGAAAGAAGGTTTTCTCATGTCTCGCATTGGCATCATCATCGGCAGCACCCGCGATAAGTCCGCCGGCAAGGAAGTAGGCGAGTGGCTCTATGACCTAGCTCAGGGCCGCAAGGACGGTGTGGAGTACACCCTGCTGGATCTCAAGGAGTTTGATGTTCCACTGCTGACCACTGAAGTAATTCCTGCCACCGCCAATAAGCAGTATGCGGATAAAAAGGTGCAGGCTTGGTCTGATGCGGTTGATGCCTGCGACGGCTTCGTCTTTGTTACTCCGGAGTACAACCACTCGGTGCCGGGCCCGTTCAAGAATGCCTTCGATTGCTTGGCCGCGGAGTGGGCCGGCAAGCCGGTGGCGTTTGCAGGCTACGGCCCAGCCGGCGCCATCCGCGGCGTGGAAGCATGGCGCTCCATCGTGGTGAACTTCTCCATGCCGCAGCTGCGCAATCAGCTGGATTTTGGTTTCTTCACCGACTGGGCCGATGGCGAGTTCCGTCCCGCAGATGCCAAGGTGGAGCGCACCAACTCTTTGCTGGCTGAGCTGGAAGACGCCCTTTCCGCGTAGTCAGTCCGCGTCGGCCCCTAGGGTGTGGCGCTGCGTGCGAAACAAGCACGTTTCGTAGATTTCCTGCCGCGGAATCGCCGCTATGTGCCTGTTGTGCATCTGGGAACTACACAGCGGCCAAGTTGTGGCCCGCTTGGTAGGTGAACGACGCCGATAACGTGGCCGCACGTTGGCCTCATACAGAAAAATCAGCCCCCGCTGCTCATGATGAGCGCGGGGGCTGAATGCTAGGTGGCCGGTTTAGTTACTGCAGGCCGAACTGATCCCAAGCGGCAGGGGAGAGGTTCTGGTACACGTGCTTGTGCTCCTGGTACTCGGCCAAGCCGGTGGGGCCAAGCTCGCGGCCGTTGCCGGACTGCTTGTAGCCGCCCCACTCTGCTTGCGGCAGGTACGGGTGGAAGTCGTTGATCCAGATGGTGCCGTGGCGCAGGGCGCGGGCAACGCGCTCGGCGCGGCCGGCGTCGGAAGTGTAGACGGCGCCAGCCAGGCCGTACTCGGTGTCGTTGGCGATGGCGATGGCCTCCTCCTCGGTGGTGAAGGTCTCGATGGTCACGGTCGGGCCGAAGGCCTCGTCGTGCACGCAATCCATCTCGCGGGTAGCGCCATCAATGATGGTCGGCAGGTAGTAGACGCCGGCGCCCAGGTCGGTGGTGCCGGTGCCGTGCTGGCCGTTGGTGTCCTCGCTGGTGGCAGCGCGACCGCCGGTAAGGATCTTGGCGCCTTGCTCGCGTGCCTTGTCTACGTAAGCGGCGACCTTCTCGCGGTGCTCGGCGGAGATGAGCGGGCCGGTCTCGGCCTTCTCGTCGGTCGGGCCGCCGATCTTGATCTTATTGGCGCGCTCTACCAAGGCGTCGACGAACTTATCGTGCAGGGACTCTTCCACGACGATGCGGGAGCCTGCGGAGCAGACCTGGCCGGAGTGGAAGAAGGCGCCATTGAGGGCGTTGTCCACGGCGACGTCGAAGTCGGCATCGGCGAAGATGACGTTCGGGTTCTTGCCACCGAGCTCGAGCGCGGTGCGCTTGACGGTCTCGGCTGCATTCTTGGCGATGATCTTGCCGGTAACCAGGCCGCCGGTAAAGGAGACCATGTCCACGTCCGGGTGCTGGGACAGCGGGTTGCCGCAGTTAGCACCAGCGCCGGTGATGAGGTTGCCCACGCCGTCCGGCAGACCGCATTCCTTAAGGGCGGCCATGAGCAGCATGGCGGTGTGCGGGGTGAGCTCCGCCTGCTTGAGGACGAAGGTATTGCCGGCGGCCAGGGCCGGGCCGACCTTCCAGGAGACCTGCAGCAGCGGGTAGTTCCACGGGGTAATCAGGCCGCAGACGCCAACGGGCTCGGCGTCGATGCGCGAGCGCAGGTTGGGATCCTGCGGGTCGACTACGCGGCCGGCCTGGTGCTGGGCCAGGGTGCCGAAGAACTCGAAGGCGTTGGCGATGTCATCCATATCGCCCAGGGATTCCTCGTAGCGCTTGCCGGTATCGGCGGACTCGGCCTGAGCGAAAAGCTCCTTGTGCTCGCGGATGAAATCGGCCACGCGGATGACCAGCTTGCCGCGCTCGGCGGCTGGGGTATTGGCCCACTCGCCGTTGTCAAAGGTTTCACGGGCAACCTTGATGGCGCGCTCGGTGTCCTCGTCGGAGGCCTCGGAAACGAGGCCGACGGTGGAGCCATCGGCCGGGCAGATGATGGTACGGGTTTCGCCGCTCTGGGCGGCTTCCCACTTACCGTTGATGAACAGGGACTTCGGGGCGCCGTCGGCATGCACGCCCTTCAGCAGCTCGGTCTGGGTGGGGTCGAACAAAGTGTTCTGGGTGCTCAAGTGAAAAGCAACCTTTCTCTCATAGAGGTAGTTGTACTGGCCAGCTTAGCTATCTTCGCGCCAAGTGCGCTCGGGCTCGGCGCCATCGGAGACATCGGAGTCGCCCGGCTGGGTCTGCTGCATGTAGAGGAAGGCCAGGTGACGCTCGTAAAGGTCCAGCACGTTATTGATGATCTGGTTCTCGGAATAGCCGTAGACGTCATAGCCCAGCGAACCGGTCATATCGTAGACCTCGAGGCGGTAGTACTCATCGCCCTCGCCTGTGCTGAAGTCGGGGCGCTCGGCCGCGACTGGGAAGAGCTGGTAGCGGAACATGCGCTCATTGTGCAGCTTAACTTCGAGGTCGAGCTGGGGAAGTTCGACGTCGGGAAGCTCGCTGGTGAGCAAGAGGGCATCGTAGCCGCGAGTGCGCATGTGCGTTGCCACCTGCTCGAGGGCGTAGGTAGCGGTTTCGCGCAGGTAGGTATCCATCTCCTGCTTGGAAGGGAAGGTATTGGCGCGGTCGAGGCGGTTCTTCCACAGGTTGGAATCCGAAGGCTCGCGCTCGGTGCGGGAGGAAATCACGCCGTGCATAGCGGTGGTGCGGGCCTCGCGCTGGACGTTTTCCAGGCGCAGGGACTTCCACAGGGAGAACATGATGAGGTAGACCACGAACGCGAAGGGCAGGCCCATCACGACGGTCGCGGACTGCACGGTGGCGATGCCGTCGATCTGCAGCAGCGCCAGGGTCAGCGCGCCCACGGTGACGGACCAGAAGATGCGCAGCCAGCGCGCGCCATCCTGGCGGTTATCGGTAATGCGGGAGGTGAAGTTGGACATCACCAGCGCGCCGGAGTCGGCCGAGGTGATGTAGAGCAGCAGGCCGATGAAGGTGGTCAAAAAGATGACGATGCCGGAGCCTGGGAACTCGTGCAGCATGTCGTAGAAGCCCTGTTCCGGCACGTTGATCGCGTTTTCGGCGAACTCGGGGTAGTCACCGGAGCGGACCATGTCCAAGGCCGTGTTACCGAAGAAGGACATCCACATCAGGATGAACAGGAACGGGAAGGTCAGGGTGCCGAAGATGAACTGGCGCAGGGTGCGGCCGCGGGAGATACGGGCCAGGAAGAGGCCGACGAAGGTTGCCCAGGCAATCCACCATGCCCAGAAGAAGAGGGTCCAGGACTGCATCCAGGTATCCACGGTGGCCTGGTCTTCGGCAAAGGCGAAGGTTTCCATGGTCCAAGACGGGAACTTCGAGACGTAGTCACCGATATTGGTCACGATGGCATCGAAGAGGTAGGCGGTCTTGCCAAAGACCACGACGTAGACCATCAGCGCGATGGCCAGGTAGACGTTGAGCTCGGAGAGGAAGCGAATGCCCTTATCGACGCCAGATACGGCCGATAGCGTGGCAATGGCCACCGCAATGATGATGAGGGCGGACTGCAGGCCAAGGCCCTGCTCGATGCCGAAGATGAGGTGGAAGCCATAGGACAGCTGCACCACGCCGATGCCCAGGGAGGCGGTCACGCCGAAGACGGTGCCCAGCATGGCGGCGATGTCTACCGCCGAGCCGATAGGGCCGTGCACGCGCTTGCCAATGAGCGGGTAGAGCGCGGAGCGAATAGCCAGCGGCATATTGAGGCGGTAGGCAAAGTAACCGAAGGCCATGCCCATGAGGGCATAGAGCGCCCAGCCGGTCAGGCCATAGTGGAACATCGCGTAGACTACGGCTTCCTTGGCGGCTTCCATGGTCTCGCCGTCACCCACCGGTGGCTGCATATACATGGTGACCGGCTCGGCCACGGCGAAGAACATGAGGTCCACGCCGATGCCGGCGGCAAAGAGCATGGACGCCCAAGAGAAGGTATTGAATTTCGGCCGTGAGTGGTCTGGGCCTAAGCGGATATTGCCGGCATTGGAAAAGGCAATATAGAGCACGAAGACCACGGCGATGGTGGCGGTAAGGACATAGAACCAGCCGAGGTTGTGGCCGATCCAGCCGGTGACGCTAGCCAGGGTTTCCGCCGCGGAATCACGGCCGAGCCCGGCATAGAGCGCCATGGCAATAATGAGGACCCCGGAGATGATAAATACCGGCCAGTTTGTCTTGGGAGCGGGGACCTCGCCCGCGCCTACATCATCGCCGGTTTCGGCCTTATAGCTGCCGACGAGGGCGCGGACCTGGTAGCGCGGGCTGCGCTTTTTGGTCTCCTCGGACGGGGTTGCGAGAGAGGTGTCTTTACCCCCTTCTTGGGGGACTTTACGTGAAGTGTGGGACTCCTCAGGGTCGTGAGGATCGAAGTTTGCCATCTACTTCTCCTAATGTTGGTTGGTTTGGCCGAATCTTTCGTACGAGTGCCCCAAAAGTCTCACAAGATCGCAGGGAGAGATAGGTGAGTGAAATGAATCATATTAGGGCGAACTATGCGCAAAGACTTCGGATTTCATCTCCAGAGGCATCCATCCGGACAAGGTAAATATACATTAAGATGGGCAAACTTCTAGAGGGGTGTGTACTCTTGGAGACAGTGCCCGCACATAAGGCGATGTGAATAAATACAGACTTTTGTATAAATTACAATATTTTCACTTCCAGTCGGGCAATCTTGACGTGTGAAATATTTCACAGAAAGAAGGGGATTTATGGGTTTTATGGACAAGCTGACCAAGAAGCGCTCCGCTAAAAAGGTCACCGATGAAGTAAGCGACGTAGTCGTCGTTGGCGGTGGCTCCGCAGGCTCCGTCATCGCCGCACGCCTGACCGAAGACAAGAACACCCGCGTGTTGGTCCTCGAGGCCGGCCGCCCAGACTCCCTGTGGGATCTGTTCATCCACATGCCGTCCGGTTTCTCTTTCCCAATCGGTGCAAAGAACTATGACTGGATGTACGAGTCCGATCCGGAGCCGGAGATGAACGGCCGCCGCGTCTACCATGCCCGCGGCAAGGTTCTCGGCGGATCTTCTTCCATCAACGGCATGATCTACCAGCGCGGTAACCCGATGGACTATGAGAAGTGGGGCCAGAACCCGGGCATGGAGAACTGGGACTTCGCCCACTGCCTGCCGTACTTCAACCGCATGGAAACCGCTGCTGCGGCCGAGCCGAACGATCCGCGCCGTGGCCACGATGGCCCGCTGTACCTCTCCCGCGGTCCGGCTACCTCCGAGCTCTTCCAAGCCCTGTTTAAGTCCGTGCAGGAAGCTGGCTACAACCTGACTAATGACGTCAATGGTTACCGCCAGGAGGGCTTCGCTCCGTTCGACCGCAATATTAAGAACGGCAAGCGTTGGTCCGCTGCCCGCGCATACCTGTACCCCAACATGGATCGCGAGAACCTCGAGATCCGTACCCGCGCGTTCACCACCAAGATCCTCTTCGAAGGCCAGAAGGCCGTCGGCGTTGAGTATGAGTGGCAGGGTGGCGTCCACCGCGTGTACGCCGAGAAGATCGTCCTGTCCGCCGGCGCCATCAATACCCCGCAGCTGCTGGAGATCTCCGGCATCGGTGACCGTGAGATTCTGGAGAAGCACGGAATTGACGTCGTCAAGCACCTGCCTGGTGTGGGCGAGAACCTGCAGGACCACCTCGAGGTCTACATCCAGTATGAGACCACCAAGTCCACCGCTTCCTCCCAGCCTTACCTGGATAAGTGGCGCTGGCCGTTCATGGGTCTGCAGTGGCTGCTGACCCACAAGGGCCCGGTTGCTACCTCCCACTTCGAGGGCGGCGGCTTCGTGCGCTCCAATGAGAACGAGGATTACCCGAACCTCATGTTCCACTTCCTGCCGATGGCCGTGCGTTACGACGGCCAGAAGGCGGACGTCAAGCACGGCTTCCAGTGGCACGTGGGCCCGATGTTCTCCGATACTAAGGGCCACGTTCACATCAAGAGCGCCGATATCCACGACAAGCCGTCCATCCTCTTCAACTACCTGAAGACCGACCAGGACCGCCGCGAGTGGGTAGAGGCCGTACGCGTTGCCCGCTCCCTGCTGGATACCAAGGCCATGGAAGAGGTCGGCGCCCGCGAGTTCAGCCCGGGCCCGGATGTCCAGACCGATGAAGAGATCCTGGAGTGGGTCCGCAACGATGGCGAGACCGCGCTGCACCCATCCTGCACCGCCAAGATGGGCGCGGAGTCCGATCCTATGGCCGTGGTTAACCCGGACACCATGGGCGTGTGGGGCGTGGAAGGCCTCTACATTGCGGATGCCTCCGTCTTCCCGTCCGTGACCAACGGCAATATCTACTCCCCAACCATGATGGTGGGCGAGAAGGCTGCCGACCTCATCGCCGGCCGCACCCCGCTCGAGCCAAACCACGCCGAGTGGTACAAGGCTAAGCAGGATATGCCGCTCTACGCTGAGGGCGAAGCAGTCCGCGATCACAAGCACTCCATCCAGGGCGCTGACCACTAAGCAGCCTCCCGCTGGATGGCTGTAGCGCCGCGTTCCCTTTTCCTGGGGGCGCGGCGCTTTTGCTTGCCGACTTCCCCTTTCCCCACCGCGCACCCCTCCGCCCGGCCAGAACCATGGTTAAATCGCCTGGCAAGGAATCAACCCCAATGGAATGAAGCTGGAATGAAGCACCAGAGTAAAGGAGGACAGTGATGCTCACCATTATCGCTGTAGTCATTAGTATCGTTTTCGCCGTTACCGTCATTAAAAAGCTCGATGACATCGATACGCACCTGAAGGAGCTGCTCGCCTCGCGCGAAGATGGCGAAACAGCGCGTTAATCGTGCGGGTGGCTAAGGAGACGGTGAACAAATTTCGAATTAACCAACTGCAAAAGGCCCATACCGACCGTGAAATGGAATTTTCCTGCGATGTAGCTTGAAGGGCTATGGCTTCGTAGACCAAGTGGTTTCCAAGCAGTAGTTCCAGTACTTCGTACGCGGGGTAGCCAACACCGCCGACTTTAAGGAAGTATCATTCCCGGATACCAGCGAAAAGAGATAGTCATTTGGCTATTAGAAAGCTTCGCTACGTGTGGTTTGACCCGTACGCAATGTCCGTGAGTGTCTAGCTCTTGATGGAGAACCTGGTGTCAGTGTCGCTGGCCGCACCTACGCCGCCGTCATGTCCGCCGACACCCTGTTCATCACCATCCCCACAGGGGTGGGTGTGGACATCCACGTGAAGATTCTGGAGAATTTCGCCGCCCACGTCGCCCCTCGTTGGGTTGGCAGGCGAACCGTGAAGGACTAGTCATCGGCTATCCCATCGACTAATTCTTGCAGGTCGCAGGACTTTCGCGTGACTGTTAGTTCAGCCCATTTTAAATAGTTCATCGCACACTGTATAGTTCAGCACATGCTGACTATTGCTTCGCGCCTCGACGTCATGAACCGGCTCGGCCGGGCCATGGCTGATCCGACGCGCTCCCGAATCCTGATAACCCTACTAGACGGTCCGAGCTACCCGGCTGTGCTCTCGCAAAGCTTGGATCTGACCCGCTCGAACGTTTCGAACCACCTGTCTTGCCTGCGCGATTGTGGCATTGTCGTCGCTGAGCCGGAGGGCCGTAAGACCCGCTACGAAATCGCCGATCCGCACCTCGCGGCAGCGCTCGAAGCGCTAGTCAACGCGACACTGGCCGTCGACGAGAATGCCCCCTGCATCGACACTGAGTGCTCGGTGCCCGGCTGCGGCGAGAAAGGAGCGGACGTATGAGTTCAGCATGTGGATGCGAACACGAACCCGCCACGGAGATCGACGAGCTCGATCGGCCATGGTGGAAGGACCCTGAGCTACTGCTGCCGATCTTCTCCGGCGTAGCCCTCATAACAGGACTGGCGCTGGACTGGTCCGACTTGGAGACGCCCGCGACGGTACTGTATTGGGTTGGGCTGCTGTTGGGCGCTTACACGTTCGCGCCTGGAGCGATCCGGAACCTTGTCACGAAGCGCAAGCTCGGCATTGGCTTGCTAATGACGATCAGCGCGGTCGGTGCGGTGATCCTCGGATTCGTCGGAGAGGCCGCGGCGCTAGCGTTCCTGTACTCGATCGCCGAGGCACTGGAAGACAAGGCGATGGACCGGGCCCAAGGCGGACTGCGGGCGCTGTTGAAGCTGGTACCGCAGACCGCGACGGTGCTGCGCGACGGCACAGCGGCCGAGGTCGAAGCGAAGGACCTCGAGGTTGGCGAGCTAATGCTCGTGCGCCCCGGGGAGCGGATCGCCACGGACGGCATCATTCGATCCGGGCGCTCCAGCCTTGACACCTCAGCGATCACCGGAGAATCCATTCCGGAGGAGGTTGCGCCCGGCGACGAAGTGCCTGCGGGAGCGATCAACTCCGCCGGGGTGCTGGAGGTCGAGACGACCGCAGCTGGAACGGACAACTCGCTGACCACACTCGTGGACCTAGTCGAGCAAGCGCAGGCGGAAAAGGGCGACCGCGCCCGGATCGCCGACCGGATTGCCCAACCCCTAGTGCCCGGGGTGATGATCCTGGCGGTGCTGGTCGGCGTTATCGGCTCGCTGCTGGGCGACCCTGAGACGTGGATCACCCGTGCGCTGGTAGTCCTGGTCGCAGCGTCGCCGTGCGCGCTGGCAATCTCCGTGCCGCTGACGGTCGTGGCCGCGATCGGCGCGGCCAGCCAGTTCGGAGTGGTTATCAAGTCCGGCGCGGCGTTCGAGCGACTCGGCGGCATCCGTCACCTGGCAGTGGACAAAACCGGAACCCTTACCCGCAATCAGCCTGAGGTTACCGGAGTGGTCCCGGCAGACGGATTCGATCGGCCGCAGGTGCTTTCCTTCGCGGCAGCAGTTGAGCAGCAATCGACACACCCCCTCGCTGCGGCGATCGCGGCAGCGGGGCCCGAAGCGCCCACCGCCTCGGACATCAGCGAGGAAGCTGGGCATGGCATCGGCGGCACCGTCGAAGGCCGACGGGTGCTGGTGGGCAGCCCCCGATGGATCGACGCCGGGCCACTGAAAGCAGACGTTGAGCGCATGGAGTCCGAGGGCCAGACCTGCGTCCTGGTCACCGTCGATGACGCTCTCGCCGGGGCGATCGGGGTCCGTGACGAGTTGCGGCCCGAGGTGCCCGAAGCCGTGCAGGCCCTGCACGCCAACGACGTGGAAGTAAGCATGCTCACCGGCGACAACTCTCGCACCGCCCGGGCGCTGGCTGGAATCGCCGGAATCGACGACGTGCGCGCCGAGCTGCGCCCTGAGGACAAGGCAAGCATCGTCGCCGAATTCTCCTCCAAGACGCCGACGGCGATGATCGGCGACGGCATCAACGACGCGCCGGCACTGGCGGGTGCGACGGTGGGCATAGCGATGGGAGCGACCGGCTCTGACGCCGCGATCGAGTCCGCTGACGTCGCCTTCACCGGCCACGACCTCCGGCTAATCCCGAAGGCGCTGCAGCACGCCCGCCGAGGAAGCAGGATCATCAACCAGAACATCGTGCTGTCTCTGGCCATCATCATCGTGTTGATGCCACTGGCGATCAGCGGCGTGCTGGGCCTGGCTGCCGTCGTGTTGGTTCACGAGGTCGCCGAAGTGATCGTGATCTTGAACGGCCTGCGGGCTGCGCAAGCGAAGCGCTGAGGCTGCGACCGGCAAGTCTCATAAGGGTTAAACCACACGCCGAGCGGACACACCTTGGGCCAGGCACGTCATTCGAGTTCACGGTCCGTCTCCGTGGAATCGGGACCGTACTCGGTGACCTGTCCCTTCTCGGTGCGTGTGGGCATGGGGGCTGTGGGCGAGCCACCACCCGGCACGTGCCCCAGCCGGTCAAGGGCCCCCGAGCGCTCGGCGTCTCCAGCGCAGATCGTGGAAGGATCGAACTTGCTCAGGGACCAAGCGTCACTGCGAGACTCTTTTTGTCCCGCAACTTGAATAGTTCAGCGGCCTTGATACCGCGGACATCCATTCGGAGTGCTGCCGAGTCTCATCGACACAGCCCGCGACTACCTGGGCAGTGTGTTTGACAAAGGACCCCACCCTCATCAGCGTTGCCGAGCTCTCGCCGTTCCAGTTGTCGTAACCGACTAGATGCAGATTCTTCACCGCGATTTTCGCGCAGTTTATTCGTCCCGATATGTCGCCGACTTGGACCGTTGCGGTGGCGGTCATCCTTGTGACGATGTCGGTGACGTGGTTTTCCACCTTTGCTCTCATTGTGCGCGCGGCATCGTGCTGGATTGCGCATCATTCCGCGGCCATCGATATCGTTTCGGGTCTTATCTTTGCGGTACTGGGACTGGTTATGGCCGTGGAGGGCGCTATCGAGCTCTTCGGTTAGTGCAGGTGGCGGATTTCTATAAAAGAGTTGATATAGGAGCTACCTAAATCACAGGACTTACCTGTTTCGCTGCAGGTGAGAGACTTCTTATAGTGGCATGCGTTAATCTAATCGCATGCGAGTATGGAGGTGTTAGGTGGCTATTAGCGCCCTGGTGACCTTAATGGGTGTGTGGTTCGCGGCGATGGCCTCGCCGGGCCCAGACGTGGTGCAGATTATTCGCTTGGGCGCGCGCTCCACGCGCGCGGCGGTATGGGCGGCACTTGGTAGCACTACCGGCCTTACCATCTGGACCGTGGCTTCCTTGGCGGGGCTTTCCGCATTGATTTCCGCGCATCCTGGGATCCTTGTGGCGCTGCAAGTCCTTGGCGGCTGTTACCTATTGTGGATGGCCTATACCGCCATTACCGGTGGCATCAAGGAGCGCCGTGCGCCCGCAACCGTAGTGGGCACCGAAACCCGCGCCCCGCAGCCGCGCGGCTTTACACCGGACGGCATCATCAAGGCCGGCACCGCTTATCGCATGGGGTTCATCTGCGATCTCTCGAACCCCAAGGTGGTCATCTTCTTCGGCGCTATCTTTGCCAATTTCATCGACCCCGGCATGGGAATCGTCGCCAACCTGCTGGTGGGCGCCGTCCTGATCCTGGAAAGCCTCGTGCTCTTCGTGGGCGTGGCCTTGAGCACTCGCGCGGTCTCGAAGTGGATGGCTAAGAATTCCGCTTGGGTGGATATTGTCAGCGGCGTGGTCTTCTTGCTGCTGGGCGTGGTCATCCTATTTGAAGGAATGCGTGGGCTTATAGCCATGTAATCTGGGGCCATGATTTTTACCACTACTAATACCGTTGATGGCTACGAGATCACGGACTATATCCGCATCATCGCCGGGGAAACCGTCATCGGTATTAATATGCTGAAGGATTTCGGGGCATCCCTCCGCAATATTACCGGTGGGCGCTCCGCCGGGTATGAGAGCGAGGCCATCAAGGCGCGCGAGGCGGCACTCGATGAGCTGTGGCGCCGCGGGCAGGAACTCGGGGCCGATGGCGTGGTGGGCATCGCCTTTGATTATTCGCCCATGGGCTCCTCGAATGACATGTTGATGGTCACGGCCACCGGCACGGCGGTGAAGCTGCGCGCCCGTGATTAAGGTAGGCAAGAAAGCACTGGCCCTATGCGCTGGGTTATGCGCGGCGGCTGGGCTCATGGCAGGGTGCGGGGAAGAACCGCCGCGGCCGGGCAGCGTGCCGAATGAATCGCAAGGCGCGGCCGATGGCTATATCACCACGCTGCCGGACCAAGGCACAACGGCCAATGGTCAGTACCAGATCATTAACCTGCAAAATCATCGCAGTTTTGTGGTGCACGTGCCGTTTAATGCGGATAAGCACCACCGCCTGCCCGTGGTCGTGGCGATGCACGGCTATGAGATGGACGCTGGCAATATGTTCAAAGGCACCGATCTCTCCCAGGGCGATGCCATCACGGTGTTCGTCCAAGGCGCGGGCAAGGCGTGGGCGCCGGCACCGTATGCGGTAACCAGCTTGGACGATGACCTCAAGTACGTGGATGACACGATTGATTTCGTCCGCCGTCACTATCCCGCCTCTGATACCACCTATGGCGTGGGCTTTTCCAATGGTGGCGGATTCGTCCGCGCGGTGACCTGCAAGCGGCCGGGACTGTTTAATGCGGTGGCGACGGTCTCCGCGGCCAAGTATGACCGCGTGGAAAAAGACTGCGCCAGCGAACCCACCGATTACCTGGATATTCACGGCACCGAGGATGTGCTCATGAATTACGATGGCGGGCACCAGCACGGCGCGCACTACCGCTCGGTGAAGCAATCGCTGCGCGGGATTGCCAGGGAGAATGGCTGCAATCCGTTTCCAAAGCGGCGTCGGGAAGAAGCAGTGGAGCACTTTACCTGGCGGGTATGTGATGCGCGCACCGAGCAGTACACCATCCACGGCGGCACGCACACGTGGAATGGCGGGGCCACGGACCATTCCGGTTTGGTGAAAGCGGAGTGGACCACCGATACGGTGCTGGACTTCTTCCATATCGCCCACCCGTAGCGATAGCCGCGCGCGGGCTGGGTAAGCTGGGCGGCATGCTAGACATTCCTATCAACGGCGACTCCATCAAATTGGGCCAGTTCATCAAGCTGGCCAGCTTGGTGGCTACCGGTGGCGAAGCTAAAGAGCTCATCGCAGAAGGCGTAGTTACGGTCAATGGCGAGCCCGAGACGCGCCGGGGCGCCATGCTCCACCCAGGCGATGAGGTGTGTATCGAGGATGCCTGCGCGCGCGTGGGCGAGCCGGACGATGACGATGATTACTTCGATGAAGCCACGGCCGACGATGACTTTGATCCAGAAAAGTGGAGGAATATGTAGATGCCAGCATTCGAAGCTGAAGTGGGCATGCCCTACTGGATTGACCTGACCACCTCGGATCCGCGCAAGTCCGCGCACTTCTACGAGCAGGTGCTGGGCTGGGAAATCTCCGCCGAGTCCGGCGAAGAAAATCCCTACCAGATGGCGCGCCTGCAGGGTCTGCCCATCGCCGGGCTCATCCCGCAGCCGGAGGAGGCGCCCATGCCGGATACATGGGTGACCTACTTCCTGTCCAAGGACATCGAGGGCGATTGCCAGCGCGCGCAGAACCTCGGCGGGCGCATCCTGGTGGAGCCGCAGCAGGTGCAGCTGGGGCACATGGCCCTGCTTGTCGACGCCGCCGGGGGCATGTTCGGCCTCATCCAACCCGCCGGCCCGGAGCACTTCGTGGCCGCCGGCGAGCCCGGCACCCCGGTCTGGCACGAGCTCACCGCTACCTCGGGCTTCCAGAGCGCGATGGATTTTTATGGCGAGCTTTTCAACTGGGAAATCCGCGCCATGCAGTCCGAGGATGAGAACTTCATCTACGCCACCGCGGAAGAAGACGGTGCGCCGTTTGCTGGACTATGGAACGCCGAGGGGCAGTTCCCGCCGCAGGTCCCGAGCTTCTGGCAGACCTATTTGGGCGTGCGCGATATCGACGCCGCTGCGAAAAAGGTCGTGGAATTAGGCGGCGAGGTCATCCGCGAACCGTGGGATTCGCCCTTTGGCCGCATGTGCCTTTTGGCCGATTCCACCGGTGCAACCATAACCCTCACCGAGGTCGAAGACGCCCCCGAAGAAGAGCCCACCGAGTCGGATGACGTGCTGGGACTCGACCCGCAATAATTGCGATGAGTGAGTCGCCTCTGGTCAAGCGCGTATTAGCAGTCGTTGCCGTAATCCCACCCGGCAACGTCACCTCTTATGGCGAGGTGGCCAAGGTGGCTGGCTGCGGTGCGCGCAACGTCGGCACCGTGTTAAAGCGCCACGGTGCCGGTGCCACTACCGCTTGGTGGCGCGTTGTCCGCGCCGATGGCGCCTCCCACGATCCCGCCCGCGCCGCAGAATTCTGGGATCGCGAGGCCATCGCGCACGCTGGCGGCCGCGTTAAAATGCACGAGCACGGAATCGACGCCCGCGAATTACAGGAGTTGATGGAGTGAGGGCCTGGATCATTCTTTTTCTCGCGATTGCCACCGAGGTCGTAGGCACCGTCGCGCTGAAATACGCCGTGGACCATTTCTGGATCTACGGCGTGGCCGCTTTTTGCTTCATCCTCGCCTTCGCGCTGCTCCACCGCGTGATGCAAGAAGGCGTCAACGTGGGCGTGGCCTATGGTCTCTGGGCATCTGGTGGAGTCATTTCCACCGCGTTGCTTTCCGCTGCGCTATTTGGCGAGCCTCTCGGCGCGGTAAAGCTTGCCGGCATCGCGCTCATTATGGGCGGCGTATTCTGCGTGGAAGTGGGCGCTAAGTCGGACAAGGATCACGACCGCACCGTGGAGGTGGCGCCGCAATGATCTGGTTCCTCCTTTTCCTCGCCACCGCCATTGAGGTCACAGGCACGCTGTGCCTGCGCATGTCCGCGGTAACCGGCCGCCGCTTCTGGGTGGCGCTCGTTGCCCTGTGCTATGTCTCTGCCTACGGCTTCTTGGCGCTCGTGCTCAAGGCCGGCATGGATCTGGGTGTGGCCTACGGCATTTGGGCTGCCACCGGTGTTGCTTTGACCGCCATTGCCTCGTATCTCCTGTTCAAGGAGCCGTTCACTTGGTTAAAATCTCTGGGCGTGGTGCTCATCGTCGGGGGAGTCCTGCTCGTAGAAGCCGGGGCGTAGTGCCCTCGGGGAGGCTACGATAATTTCATGATGAAAAAGCTGGCGGTAGGTTCCTTGGTTACCGCACTCTCCCTCGTTACCATCCCCGCCGCCCAGGCTGTCACTCTCGACCCGCACGCTGTGCCTACGCACACCCAAATCACCGTCCGGCACGATTCTGGAGCCACGGTGTCCACCGCGAATTCCCATGAGTCCCGCCCCGCGCTGTCTTTGAGCAAGCTCTACTTGGGCTACTGGGTTCTAAAATACGGTGCACCGGCTGATAAAGCCCGCGTGGAGCATATGATTCGTGTGAGCGATGACAACGTAGCTACTGACTTGGACCGCCGCTACCCGCAGGCCATCCCCAGCATCATCCACGAGTTTGGCCTGCGCGAAACGCACTACACCGGCTACTGGGGGACGACGACCACCTCTACCGAGGATGTAGCGCGGTTTACCTCGCGTATCCAGCACGATCCCCTTGCCGCGCCCATCATGACCGGCATGGCTACCGCCGCTCCCGTGGCTGCCGATGGCTACCGGCAGGATTTTGGTACCTCCCGGATTCCCGGGGTTATCGGTACCAAGTTTGGCTGGTCAGACAATCGCCGCATCCATGCCTCGGTATCCACCGCCCCTGAATTTACCGTAGCCGCCAATACTTACGGTGATGCGGCTACCCATACCGCAGATGTCACCCACGCCGTACATAATGCCCCAGGCGCAATCCCCGCCGGTTCTAGCGAGGCCATTGGAGCTCGTATCGAGCACGATCTGCATCTGCAAGGCCCAGCGCGACAGGTAATCCGAGATGCCACCCGCACGGCAGCGAGCTACGAGCGTCAGGCCTGCGCGAGCGCGAACCAGGCGTTGGCGCAGGTAACGCCGCTGCGCGTGTGCAACTAGGATCTGCGGCGCCACAATGGATGCAAAATAAGCACGTTTCGTCTCTCACGGGGTGTGAAAAGGACGAAACGTGCTTGCTTTACAGAGTGGTCGGTGGCTTTAACGGATGAAGGCGAGGGCGTCGTCGGCAGTGCTGTGGCTATAGCTCTCATCGCCCTTGGCGAGCTTATTGCCGCGCAGCACCAGCCAGATGCTCAGCGGGTAGAGGATAAGCGCTACCGTGACGGCCTGGATAATGGCGGCCACCTCGGAATCGTGCAGGTAGTTCCAGCAAAAGTGGAGGAGAAAAGCGGCGGCTAGGCAGCCGAGAAAGACGCCGATGCGCCACCACAGCGGTTTGCCGGCGGCATAGAGCGCCCAGCCGATGCCCCAGCCGGCCAGCGCGGTGAGCAAGACGTGTAGGCCAGGGCCGGCGATAAGCCGCAGGCCCCACATCTCACATAAGCCTTGGATATCGCTATTGGGGTGCATGGTGGCACCCATGGCGCCGTAGAGGATGTTCTCGCAGGCCTCGAAGCCTAGGCCCACCACTGCGCCCACCATCCAGCCATGCCACGGGCGGTTGAGTTGGCGGAAGGACATGAGCACGAAGATAACGCCGGTAGCCTTAGAAATTTCCTCTGGGTAGGCGCCGCTCCAGGACATCATGGCATCGACCCAGCCGGTGCCGATGGCGAGCTGCATGACAGGACCGGAGCTGATAAGCGCTAAGGCTACGGCCACCCCGCCGCCCCAAAGGAAAGCCAGTAGGGCCCACAGGCGCGCCGGGCGTGCCCACATGGGGCTGCGTTGCAGCAGGTAGATGACCAACGCTACGAGCACGGCGGCGATAAGCAGGCTGAGCAGGCCCATCAGGGGAGAGATTAAGAATGTGCTCAGCGTCTGGACCAAGAACGCGATGAGTCCAATGCCGGAGAGGATCCACAGCGTGGTGCGAAAGAGCTTGGACATCTAGTACATCAACTCCCCGGAGAAGTCAGCGAATTCTGCATCAGCATCGGCGGGTAATTCCTCTTGGCCGAAGGCATGCCAGATGCGCGAGGTGGTGGCTCGGGCTTGATCGCCCTTTCCGGTCACGGTGACCACCCAATCTTTGTTTTCGTCTTCGCCGGTGCCGTCGAGGGAGAGGGCGGCGGTGGAGGAGGGGGCGTCGGCAAGCAGGAGTGCTCCATTCGTGCCGTCGAAGGTAGGGGCGTCGGCCGGCAGGGAAGTCATGGCGAGGGCGCGGACCATGCGGCGCAAGGTGGTGGCATCGTCCTTGGCATCCTCGGTGAGGGTGGCCTGTACGCTGACATCGCCGCAGATCCAGCCGATGCTGGCGAGGGATTCATAATCTCGCTCGCAGTAGAGATCGGGAACGTCAATCTCCCAGTCCTGGCTGGGCTCGGTCAGGGTGACCTGCTCGACGTCTGCGGAGGAATCCGCCAGCGCCGCCTGCACAATTGTGGGCAGAGCGAGAACCACCGCCACGAACGCAATAACGGCGAGGAAAAGGCGCCGCGGATGCGCTGGAGGAAAGCGATAAAATTCCATAGCCCACACCTTATCTTGCTGCTTTGACCTAGAGTGGCAAGCATGAAAGATCTTTATCAACTAGTCAATGGACCCTGGCTGGAAAGCCACGTCATTCCCGATGATCGCGGCGTGGATGGCACCTTCCACGCGCTGCGCGATGAGGCGGAGGAACTCGTGCACGAGATCGTGGACAAGGACACCGGCCGCCCGGGCAAGCTCTATGCCTCCTTTATGGATACCGAGGGGGTCAACGCGGCCGGCATGGCTCCATTGGACGCGGATCTGGACCGCCTGAGCGCGGCCGGCCCAGAGGAACTGGCGCAGCGCCTGGGTGAACTTGAGCGCACCGGCGTCGGCTCCCCGGTGACCTTCTGGGTATCCAAGGACTCCGGTTCCGAGGACGCCATTGCTTATGTCATCCAATCCGGCCTGGGCCTGCCGGATGAGGCTTATTACCGCGAGGAAGCCCACGCGGAAACGCTGAGCGCTTATGAAAAGCACGTGGCCGAGATGCTGGAATTCCTCGACCCAGCCCGCCTCTTTGGCCTGGGCGCCGAGGTAGCCGCCCATCGCATCGTCGGCTTGGAAAAGGAGCTGGCCGCTGGCCATTGGGACGTGGTCTCCACCCGCGATGCGGTTAAGACCTATAACCCCTGCGAATTTAGCGAGTTGCCCACCATGACCCGTGCTCTGCTCTCCGGCGGCAACCTGCCAGAGCACCGCGTGGTCAATATGATGCCGTCCTACCTCGAGCACTTCGAGCGCCTCTTTACCACCGCGCGCATGGCCGATTGGCAGCTGTGGGCCACCTGGCACATCCTGCGCTCCCGCGCGGCTTTGTTGCCGGAGGAAGTAGGCGCGAAGAACTTCGAGTTCTATGGCACCAAGCTCTCCGGCGCTACCCAGCAGCGCGACCGCTGGAAGCGCGCCGTGGGCTTGGCCGAGTCCCTCGTTGGCGAAGAGATTGGCCAGGTATTTGTGGATAAGCACTTCCCGGCCTCTTCCAAGCGCGAGATGGATGAGCTGGTGGACTACCTCATCGCCGCCTACCGTGAGCGCATCTCCCAGCTGGAGTGGATGACGCCGGCCACCCGCGAGCGCGCGCTAGAAAAGCTGTCCCAGTTCAAGGCCAAGATTGGCTTCCCGGATTCCTGGCGCGATTACTCCGGGCTCGAGATCTCTGGCAAGGGCGCGGACCTGCTGGCCAATGCCCGCGCCGGCTCCGCCTTCTCCCATGACTTTGAGCTGGCCAAGATTGGCAAGCCGGCCGACCGCGATGAATGGGTGACCACCCCGCAGACGGTCAACGCCTTCTATAACCCGGTAGTCAATGACATCACCTTCCCGGCCGCCATCCTGCGCCCGCCGTTTTATAACCCGGATGCTGATGCCGCAGAAAACTTCGGCGCCATCGGTGCCGTCATCGGCCACGAAATTGGCCACGGCTTTGATGACCAGGGCTCGCAATTTGATGGCCAGGGCAATCTGAATTCCTGGTGGTCCGAGGAGGATCGCGCGGCCTTTGAAAAGCTCACCGCCAAGCTGGTGGAGCAGTTCAATGGACAGGTACCGACGGTGCTCAAGGAAGCCGGCATCGACTCCACCGGTGTCAACGGCAGCTTCACCCTGGGCGAGAATATCGGTGACTTGGGCGGTTTGGGTATCGCTGTGGTGGCTTTCAAGAACTACTGCGCCGATAAGGGCATTGACCTGCAGGGCAAGGAGGAGAAGTTCGAGGTAGATGGCGCCGAACCGGAGTTGGCCGAGCACACCTACACCGGCCTGCAGCGCTTCTTCCTATCCTGGGCCCGCGTGTGGCGCACCGCCATCCGCCCGGAGATGGCTACCCAGTACCTGGCTATTGATCCGCACTCGCCGGCGGAGTTCCGCTGCAACCTCATCGCGGCCAATATTGCGGAGTTCTACGAGGCCTTTGACGTAGCGGAGGATTCCGCCATGTACATTGCGCCAGAGGACCGCGTCACCATCTGGTAGCCCTTTTTAGCCGGTAGGCGGTGCGCGTAGGCTCGGTGGCATGACTAACGCAGACGCTAACCAAGACCCGCACCGCCCGCTGGAGCCCGGCCAGGAATGGCACATCGGTGGCCAAGACCGCCAGATGGAGGAAAAGGAACAGCTCGAGCAGCTCGTTGCCTATATCGACGCCCATTATGACACCCCGGATTTTCGCCCGCCGTGGGCCGGGGGCGGCTCCCCTGAGGCGGACCAATATTGCGCGCTCTTGCCGGACCGAATCACCCACGCGGCAATGATGGTGCTCGGTACTGCGGTGGATCATGCGCTGCCAGGTACTGCGTACACGGAAGGCATTAGCGTAGAAGAGTCCGAGGTGGGTGCCATTTTCCGGCCCAGCACGCCCACCGGCCGGTGGGCGGTCTCGCTGCATTCGGGCGGCTGGTGGCGCGGCGGTGGCCAAGCGCTGGAGATGCAGTGGCGCCCCGAGGTAGCCGCCGCCGCGCAGCTATCCGGCACCACCATTATTGACGTGGATTATCCGCTCGCCCCCGAGCACACCGTGGCGGAGATGGTTACTGCCGTGCAGCAAGCCATCGACTATGCCCGCGCGCAGGGTGCTTCTAGCGTTACTACCTGGGGTTATTCCTCCGGCGGGGCGCTGGCGGCGCTGGCGCCTGCCGACGCCCTCCTGCTCACCTTCCCCGACTTCGGTGCCCTGGCAAATCTGCCGGAGGACCTGCGCGCCGGATACGGCATCCCAGCGGACCTATCTGAGCTTGGTCCGCACACTTTCGTGCAGACCGCCACCGAGGATGAGATTGCCGCGCGTGTTTCCGTGCCAGGTGCCGCCGCGCGCGATTATGTTTCCACCCACCGCGTGTCCACCCCGGCGGTGGCGCGGCAGCGCGTGCGGGATGCGGCCGCGTTCCTGGCAAGAGAGCTAGAAAAATAACAATTGCCTGGAGGTTCCATGCTAAAAGGGAACTAGTTTCAATAGGATTGCGACTAGTTCCGCATGACCATATCCACTCATGGCGCGCTATCGCGCCTGCATAAATTCGCCGGCGTAATCATTGCGCCCTTTCTCATTGTCGCAGCGTTAAGCGGGTTTCTCTATGCCTTGGCGCCCACCTTTGAACCGTGGATTTACCACGATGAGGTGACAGCCACCGCGCCAGGCAACCCACGCAGCCTAGACGAGCAGATTGCCGCCGCCCAGCGCGAGCACCCAGATGGGCACGTGGTTCAGGTCGAGCCTTCCGAGGATCCGCAAGAAACCACCCGCGTGCTATTCGCAGACCCCAGCGCACCCAACGCCAGTTACACCCACGCCGTCTTTGTGGATCCGGTGGATCTGCATATCACCGGCGAACTACAACAATATGGCGGATCCCGCGCGCTACCCTTCCGTACGTGGGCCTCCAATGGCCACCGCACCCTGTGGCTGGGCGAGCCTGGCCGCCTCTATGCCGAACTTGCGGCCTCGTGGCTCGGTGCGCTGAGCATCCTTGGCCTTTACCTGTGGCTTAAGCGTAAGCAGAAGAATAGAAAGCGGCTTTCCAAGCCGCTGACGTTGCATGCCCGCGTGGGTGCTTGGTTGCTGCCGGGCTTCCTCTTCCTGACCGCCACCGGCCTGACGTGGTCGCTGGTGGCGGGTACCGCGATTGGCAAGGTGCGCGAGGAATTGAATTGGAAGGAACCGTCCGTGGCAACCTCCGTTGCGGAAGTGGGCGCTAGTACTGAGACGGGCGAGCATTCCGGCCACGCTGGTCACAAGGGACATGCGGGCCATGCGGGACACGAGGGCGCTGCGAAACTTGTCGGGGCCCAAACCGCATTGTCGGCAGCACGCAGCCAAGGATTGACCGGGGTTCTGGAGATGACCCCACCGGAAAAGCCAGGCGATGCGTGGGGCGTGCGCGAGGCTCGTGCGGCCTTTAAGCTGCGCAGTGATGCCGTAGCAGTGACCCCGAATGGAGAGGTCATTGACCGCATTAATTCCGCCGACTGGCCGCTTGCCGCACAGCTAACCTCGTGGCTCATCCAGCTGCACATGGGGACGCTCTTCGGTATCTATAGCCAGATCGCCTTGGCGGCGCTGGCCTTGGGATTGCTCGTGGTGAGTATCGCGGGTCTGCGGATGTGGTGGATAAAGCCGCGCCGCGGCCTGCCCGAGCTAAAAATTACCCCCGCCGTGCTGGCGGGGGTGATGGCCTATTCGATCATCGCGCCGCTCTTTGGCGCCTCGCTTGTGATCTTTTTCCTAGGCGATTGGGTTGTGCGGCGGTTGCGCGCCCCGCAGCGGGGCCGAGGCGCTGCCGCAGGTGAGACTATTCCTCGCCCTCGGGGCGAATCTTCATCTCGGAGTCTTTCCACAGACCGGAACGGGTAACGTCCTCATAATCGATCTCGGCGGGGACTGGGGCATTGCCCTGTGAATCGGTACGCAGCTCGTACTTTTCAATGGCACCCCAATCGCGGGCCCAGTCATTATTGAGGTAGCTCGGGATCTCATAGGAGTAGTTGACCGCCTCCGCGGTGGACATGGCGCCACCACCGGAGAAGGACTGGAAGTCCGTTAGCGAGGTCTGCGCCGAGGAATCCGGCAGGACGCGGTACTCCGGGATTTCCGTCACACCGGCAAAGTGGTCGAAGGTGCGCTGACATGGGAACTGCAGGGCTACGGCCCAGTCCAGCAGCGCCGGGGTGTCCTTGGAGAACTGGTTATTGATGGTATCCAGCTCCGGTACGCGCGGCGGGGTAAAGGCCAGCCAATCTTCCTCATCGGTGGAATCATCCGTGGCTACCAGGCGCACCACGTTGGCGTCCTGCGGCAGCTTATCCAGCGGCAGGCGCAGGTTGCGCCACTTCGGCGTGGCGCCGACGGCGGAGAGTTCCGCCTCGCCGGTATTGGTGACCTTGCCGGAGTCATCGATGGTGCCGTACTCGAGGCGAAGCTCCATGCCTTCTTGTTCCACCCCGTTGACATCGTGGTGGTAGATATTGCCGGCTGCGGAGACGGCGAGAACCGGGGTATTGTCCTTGGCCTCTGGCAGGTTATACCACTTAGTGGTCACCTCAGAGGTGGAGTCTTGGTCTTCGTTATAGGAACCGAGCACCGGCACCTTGGTGTAGTCCAGGTTGAACGGCAGGTGCATGGTGGAACCATTGACGCCCTGGGTGCCGCGCACGCCGCCCTCAGAGGTATTGGTGGTTTCCTTGGACTTCTTGTCCTTCTTATCCTTCGACTCCTGGGAATCGGAAGACTCGCTCGCGCCGCCGGATTCGGTATCCGCGCCCGAGGTGGCAGTATCCGCGCTATCGGAGGAGGAATTGCTGGAGCCATCTGCGATGGCACCCACGGAGGCGGAGTTTTGGTTTTCCGGCTCGATGGATTCGGGGATGAAGTTCGGGTCGAAACCGGTGTGGGTTTCGTCCTCATCCACCAGGGAATCGCCCAAGTCGCCGTCCACCGGGGTTAGGAAGGAGTCATTGGTATTGGTCTCCACCATGGTCTGATCCGCCAGCGCGCAGGTATTGCCGCGCAGGGAAGCCAAGTTGCCCTTGCCCACGGAGTAGGAATCCGCCTGGGAGACGGTGGCCTTGGCAAAGGAAGCACAAGAAAGGGCTACCACGATGGCGCAGGCCAGGGCGATGGGCGCGGACATGATGCCGGCCGAACGCG
This sequence comes from Corynebacterium sp. MSK074, assembly GCF_030229735.1. NCBI lineage: Bacteria > Bacillati > Actinomycetota > Actinomycetes > Mycobacteriales > Corynebacteriaceae > Corynebacterium > Corynebacterium sp. MSK074. The sequence continues at coordinate 67,600 of NZ_JASPIX010000008.1, read as the reverse complement.
AGACCTTGGCGGCGGCATTCTTTTCAAACTCTGCGAGTGCTCCCGCCTCTTCCGCCTGGGACTTGCGGTAGCTATGGCGCAGGGACTGCACCACGCCGATGGCGAAGATGATGAGGGCGATGGCGAGCAGCACCTTATTGGCCTCGATGGCCTTGAGCTGCACCGTGCGATCCCACCACGGAATGCCAAAGGAGGATACGTACCACCAGGCGTTCCAGCCGGCGAAGGAGATGGCGAGCAAGAAGACCACCGCGGCGATGGCGAAGGTGCGAGCGCGCGGCGAACGCAGCGCAAACTGAGAGAGCACCACGGCGCCGAGGGCGGCGATGACACCGGCCACGCCGGCGTAGATGCCAAAGTGGTGGGTCCACTTGGTGGGGGTGAACATGAGGAAGAACATGGACAGCGCCACGATGATGAGTAGGCGCTGGGTCGGGCCGACGGCAGCACCAACGACGCGACGGTTCTTGATAAAGGCCGCCACGATGAGCACCAGGCAGAAGAGCATGGTGAAGACCGCGAAGCGGCGGGTGAGCGAGCCATCCACGGATTCCTGGAAGAGGGTGGAGTAGCGCGCGTACTCCGCGTACCACGGCAGGGAGGGGCCGACTTCGGAGCGCACGCGAGTGGATTCCAGCACGGTAGAGAGCGTCTGGTCACCAAAGGCGGCGACCATGATGGCGGTGCCAGCGCTCAGGAATGGTGCAATGAGCGAAAGCCAGCCGAGGGCGCCACCGCCCATGGATGGCACGCGCTCGGCCATGGTGCGGAAGAGGTGCGGCAGGCTGACGAGGAATACGCCCACGGCAAAAAGGCCGGTGGGGCCGGCGGCCAAGGTGATGGTTGCGGCGATGGTGCCCACGGCCGCCGGAAGCAGGCGGCGGGTGGCAATGGCGCGCTCGAAGGAAGCCCAGGTAAACATCACACCGAGCGCCACGATGGGCTCTGGGCGAGTGCCGTTGTTATACGGCAGCCAGAAGGCCAAGAACATCAGCGCTGCGGTCCAGTGGGCGACCCGGCGGCCGTCGACAAGCTGGCCAAAGCGCGGCAGCATCTCGCGGGAAAGGATAAACCAGATGATGAGCCCGGAAATCAGGCCCGGCAGGCGCACGAAGACCGAGGCGGTAGAAATCTGGGAGAGTACGGCAACCAGGTCGTAATAGGGGGAGCCAAAGGGCGCCTCCGGCACGCCGTACCAGCGGTAGTAATTGGCCATATAAGTCGCGTGATCGAAGACGCGGCTCATGGAGAAGATGAAGCCATCATCGGAGGTATTGGCGCCGAGGATGTACCAGAATCCCAAAATGGCGGCCACCACGCCATCGAGCGGGCGCACCTTCTTCCACGTCTCGGGCATGAAGCCGAAGCGGCGGCCATCGAGGCGGTCGATGCGCCACAGGCAGAACAGGGACACGACCACCATGGCGATGCCCAGCCACATGGCAATGGTCTTGAGCAACGTCGGGGACGAGGTAAAGCGGGAGTTGATATCGACGTGGACATTGAGGCCATCGTCAAGCAGGGCTTGCACGTCAGCCTTATCGTCGATTTCGGTATAGACACCGGTGACCTGCGGGCGCAGATCCTCCTCGGTGGTCTTTTCATGCTCGCCCACGCTCACGGAGGTGCCATCGCCCGAAGCGGAAATTTCAATCTTGGCGTCCTGGGGGAGCTTGGCTACCTCTTTGGCGTTGAGGGTAAGCAGCACCTCATCCAAGGACACAACGGACAGGCCCTCGTCATTCGCGCGGACGAAAAGGCCGCGGTTGGAGGCCTTCTTGGACTCCGGCGGGACGGTGCCGTAGACCATGGACTGGCCCTCGCGCAGTTCATCGACTGCGGAGATGGGGATGGTGGCCTTCAGGTCCTCTGGGGCGACGGAAATGAGCGGCGCGTTGATGGACTGCACGGAATCATGCTGTGGCCAATCATAAGAGGACTGGGTTTGGGTCACCGGCAGTAGCGGGGTCGCTACAAAACACAGGAAACCAATCAGCCCGGCAATGATTGCGGTCCACCGCAGGCCCGCGGGGGCGGCGGTGAAGCGGGAGCCGGCAGCGGCAGGTCGCGCTTGGGTGGTATTCGTAGTGAGGCTATCTGACACGGCGATTAGTTTACGTCAGATAACCCCCTCGGCCCGCGGGCACACCCTGCCGCGGGCGGGAAGTGTGGGTGAACTTACTTGGTGCGAACGGCTGTTACAAAGGGGCCGGTTTGCTGCAACTTCCAGCCCTTATCAAAAACGTCGGCATTGAAGAAGACCGCGCGGTAGCGAATATTCGGCTGGTTGGGATAGATATCCTCTGCCAGGTGGAACTTGAAGCCATCGTCCTTATTCTCCAGGTCGCCGCGGAACATCATGACATCCGGGCCGCGCCAGGCGGCAGAATCCAAGGCTTTGCGGAACTCCTCCGGCTGCATATCCCAGGAGTCATTGGCCCAGGTCTCAATCTGTTCATTGCGGGTGCTGAACTCGCCCAGGGGATTGGCGTAGTGGCTGGTAAAGGCGTTAAAGCCCCAGTAGGGGTAATAAGACATGAAGGTCTTTTCATCCGTGAGCACCACCGTTTCATCCGGCGTATAGCCCTGGTCCTGAATAAAGTTGTGGATATCCAGGTAGTAGTGGGCGGAATCGCTGGTGAAGCGGTCCGCGCGTTCGCCGTAGCCATCGGTATCGCTATAGGCGTGATCGATGGCGTCCTCGTTAGCCTCTGGGATCTGCTGCGCATAGAAGACGCCGGCCAGGGCCAAGATGATGCCAAAGACTGCGGTGATCTGCTTATTGGTGGTGTGGGAGAAGCGCGCCGGGTAGAGGCGGTGCACGCCGAGTAGACGAATCTCTGCCAAGGCCAGGATGCCGGCGGTGGCAAAGAGGAGTACCACGATCACCTCGAGGCGGAAGCTGAGCAGCGTGGTGCCGGCCAGGGTTGCCACCATAGACACCACGGTCCACAGGTAGGTGCCAAGGAGGGAGATGCCCAGCGCGCGTACCTCCACGTCATTGAGGCGGATAACGATGTAAATAAGGCCCATGAGGCAGAGGAAGCCCACAATGCTGAAAGACAAGAAAGGCACTGGAATTTGCGTGCCTTCCTCCGGCAGGTAGTGCTGCGCGGTGGTTTGCAGTGGCGCCGGTGAGTGCATGACCGACCATAGGTAGGGCCCCCAGGCGATAAGCGCGATGGCAATGGCGCCTACCGCCATGATCACCAGGCGCAGGATGGGGCGCCACGTATGCTCATAGAGCGCGGTAAACAGCGCGATGAGGCTGACTACTGTAAGTGCGGCCGCACCGGTGAAAAGGGTATAGAACGTAGCGGAAATGCCCAGGTAGAGCGTTACTCCCAGGGTAGCCAGCCCGGAGCCGCGGAAGGCGCGGGCGCTAAGTACCGCAACGGCGGGCAGCCCCATGGCAATGACCGCGGAATAGGGCTCCTCGGCCGCGATGGTAAGCGTAATCGCGGTGGTCACCAGGGCGATGGCGGTGGCGACCGGCAGGGAACTGGTCAGGCGCTGCCAGATAGGCACCAAAATACAGCCGGCCACGGCAATGGAGATGAGCGCCCAGGGCTGGTAGACCTCCCAGCCCGGAATTCCCATGAGCGCACCCAAGCGGCCACCCAACCAGAACCAGCCAATCGGATAGAAGGACGGCATGTCCTGGTAGTTCATGTCCGCATAGCCCATCTCATCCACCGAACGGGTGAGGAACTGGGTGCGGAACGCCTGATCCACCTGTACGCCATCGAGCCACAAGCGGGAGGCGGATAGCGGCAGGCCCACGGCGGCCAGGGTCAAGAGGGCCGGGGAGAGGTAGGTGACCGCGTAGGTCAGCCAGGCCCGCCAGCGCGGCCGGGTAAAGGAATCCTTGTAGTGGTCATAGAGCCACCACACGCACAGCCCGCCGGCCAAGGCCAGCGTGAGCACCACACCCACCGTGGCCAGCGCGCGGGTGACCATGGAGGTATTAAAGGACGGCAGCGAGACCGTCTTGAAGGCAAACCAGCCCAGCAGCGTTACCACGCCACCGGCCAGGGCGGCCAGCACAATACCCAGCAAGGTCGCGCGAGGGGTCAGCGCATCGGCGCGGTAGGCCTCGGTGCGGTTATCCTCGCTCACGGGCGTTGACTGGGCGGGTACAGCGGTGCTTGTCATGCCCATTAGTTTCGCATACCCAAGCCCCCCAGCCCAGATTTGGCGCGGGCAGGTGAGCACTTGCTTGCCGACGTCCCCCTGATACACCACCGCCCCCGTCACTTCCCTCGCCGCGGGTGTGCGGCGAGGCGAAAGAGCGGGGGCGGGGCGGAGGCGAGCCGGCCGGCTGGCGCCAGCGCGGAAAGCTGAGGCGTTTTAGAACGGCAGCTTGCGGAAGATGGCCTGCGGGATGAACTTGAATGCCAAAGACACGTACTCAAAAAGTGGGTGTACAAAGATGGACTGCTTGCCCTCGAGCACGGCCTTGACGGTGGCCTCGGCAACGTCGGAAACGTTGACGGTCAGTGGGGCGTCGCCAGCCTCGGCGGACATCTTGGTGCGCACCTGGCCTGGGCGTACAACCAGCACGTTGGCTCCGGTGCCACGCAGGGCCTCACCCAGGTTGATGTAGAAGCCGTCCACGCCGGCCTTGGAGGCGCCGTAGACAAAGTTGGAACGGCGCACGCGCATGCCTGCCACGGAGGACATAGCGATGATGGTGCCGTGGCCTTGGTGCTTGAACTTCTCACCCAAGAGCACGCCTACGGACACCGGTGCGGTGTAGTTGGTCTGCGCGGAGGCGACGGCCTTGTCGTGGTTTTGCCACAGCTCTTCCTGGTCACCCAGGGTGCCGAAGGCAACGATGGCCACGTCGACGTCGCCGCGGGACCAGGCTTTATTAATAACGTCTGGGTGGGAGTCGAAGTCGGTGGCATCGAAGTCCAAGACCTCTACGTCAGCGCCACGGGATTCCAGGTCAGCCTTGGCCTGCGCGATGCGCGGGGACTCCGGGCGGGCGGCCAGGGTGACCTTGGCCGGGCCGCGCTGCAGGAACTCGGAGACGACGCCGAGGCCGATCTCAGAGGTGCCGCCCAGAAGCAGGATGTGTTGCGCTTGGCCTACTGCATTAAGCATGGTCAGTAAATCTCCTTAAAGGTGTTATTTCCAGTGATTAGTGCAGCTCGAGGCGGCGGGACATATCGGAGGCAAAGACGCCGGTCGGGTCGATCTCGTTGCGGGTCTTCAGCCAGCCTCCCATGCCCGGGTACATCTTGTGGAAGTTCTCCGCGGAGGTGCGGGATTCCTTGGCTAGGTAGAGGCGGCCGCCGAATTCCATCACGCGGCGGTCCAGGTCATCCAGGAACTTGCCCAGGCCCGGACGGATGGGGAAGTCCACGCAGACATTCCAGCCCGGCATCGGGTAGGACAGCGGCGCGCGGTTGCCTTCACCGAAGAGTTTGAACACGTTGAGGGCGGAGTAGTGGCCGGAGCGCTGCATATCGCGGATGATCTCCTTGAACGGCTCCACGGCCTCGGTCGGTACCACGAACTGGTACTGCAGGAAGCCCTTGGAACCGTAGCCGCGGTTCCACTCGCCGATGAGATCCAGCGGCTGGTAGAACTGCGTCAGGTTCTTGACCTGGTTCTTCGCCGGTGCGCCCATGGTGTAGTACGCCAGACCCACAGCGGAGAGGGAGAGCTTATTCATGGTCCAGGACGGGAAGATATCCGGCACCGTCATCAGCTGCGGCGCATTGAACTTCAGTGGGTCCTTGGCCAGCTTCGGGGCGAGCTCTTCCAGTTGTGCCAGGGTGGCCAGCGAGCCGCGGGAAATGGTGGAGCGGCCCAGCTTTGGTTCTGGTGAAATGACATCGAACCAGGCGGAAGAATAGGTGTAGTTGTGCTCGGAACCATCGGAGTGGAAGGCGATGGTCTCATCCAAGTTATCGGTGCGGTCCGTATCCGCGATGAAGTAGGCGGTTTCCGTCTTGGTCATGCGGATGGTGGCGCGCAGGATGATGCCAGTCAGGCCCATGCCGCCGACGGTGGCCCAGAAGAGGTCGCCGCTCGGGTCATCCTCGGATCCCTCCGGGGTCAGGTGCAGCACGCGTCCATCGGCCACGAGCAGCTCCATGGAGACCACGTGGTTACCAAAGGAACCGGCGGAGTGGTGGTTCTTGCCGTGAATATCCGGGCCGATAGCACCACCGATGGTGACCTGGCGGGTACCCGGTAGAACCGGAACCCACAGGCCATACGGCAGGGCGGCCTTCATCAGCTGATCCAAGGTGACGCCGCCATCGACGTCCACCAGAGCGGACTCCGGGTCGATGGAGTGGATCTTATTGAGCTTTTGCATGTCGATGACCAGGCCGCCGCCATTTTGGGCGGGGTCACCGTAGGAGCGGCCCATACCGCGGGCGATGACGCCACGGCGCAGGTGGGCGGGCTTATCCGAGTTATCTTCTGCAACCTGGGCCACGGCCTTCTTAATGACGTCCACGTCTTCGGTGGCGAGAACGTGGGCGGTCGTCGGGGCGGTGCGGCCCCAGCCGTGCAGGGACTTTTCAGTAGTATGTAATTCCATCTCTTACTCTTTGCTCGACGGATTTATGTCGCTTCTCTAGCCTACCTAGCTCACACGAGGGTGGTTGGAGTGACCCGAGTGATATTCGGTACAAAACGGACGTTTGTACTGCCCGAATGTGCCCGTTTACAGATCCATGAGTGTGCGGATCTCCTCCGGCAGCTCCTCCTGGGATTCAATAATCGGGCCATCATACTCCCGCAAACGTTCATAGACGCGAGCCCGTGAGGAGGAATCCAGCATGGGCAACTCCTCTGCCATCAGGCGAGTCATGAAAGGGCTCAACGGGACATCGGTATGCTCCGTGGCCTCGAAGTGGCCGTTGCGCTTATCGTCCTCCGCGCGCACATCCTGTGCCGCCTGCTGCGCCGGCGTCATATGCTCTGTCTTTTCCGAGTACATGCGCATTAGCTTACCGCCGCTTAAAGTAGTCGCTATGACCAACAACCGTGAGATGCACGATCAGCGCCAAGACAACTACGCCCTCGATGACACCCTGGCTGGCCGCATCACCCAGGCTGCCGCCGTGGGCATTGCGACCTCCTATCCGGATTGGATCTCGTCCAAGGGCGGTTTGATCACCGCGTATACCTTGTCTTTCTTTGGCTTTGGCGCCCTAGTGGCCTATACCAACGCGCACGCCGAGCAAGACGGCGATGAGCCGCGCTCGCCGCAGGATAGTGCCGATCAAGGCCTTAAGCTGTGGGCTATTTTTGCCGCAGTGGTGCTGCTGCTCATCCTGGGCGGCTGGATGAACGTTGCCCTTTCCCGCCGCATGGTGAAGTTCCTGCGCAAGCGCGGTGCCAAGCGGCCGTGGACCCTCTTGGGTGCCATTGGTGCGGCGCTGACGTTCCTCATTAGTGAGCTAGAAGCACGGGATATTGCAAAACTAGCTTCCTAAAATTTGCGTATGGTGGGGCTCATGAACGCAGGGGTCACCGATATCGCACAGGCGCGGGCCAAACGCGCCGATGGCGTGGTATCCCTCAAGCGCGAGCCCCTCACCATCATCTGCCAAGCCGCGAATATTCGCGCCGATGGCGAGGTGCACCGCCAGATAGGTTTTAGCGATGCCCTGACCTTCACCGAGCTGCACCGCGTACTGCGCATCTGCTTTGGGCTGCCGGAGGAGGAATCTCCCTGGCACTTTTATGAACACACAGAGGCCCGCGGCCCGCGCATCGATCCGGAGCGCCAGGCCTCCGAATTCCTGTGGCGCGAGGGCGATCAAATCGACTTCGCTTGGGGGCTGTGGGACTTCGAGCTGGTAGTAGCCGATATCTATCCCCGCGATAATGGCACCCCAGAGGCATTGTGCGTGGGCGGGTCCGGATCGCTCTTTCAGCCCTTTGAGCTGACCAGCGTGAACCGTGAATTGACCGGCCAAGAAGTTACCGATGAAGTCTTTTCCGCGGTATCGTCCCCCGTGCGCGATTTGATTGAGCGCACCAAACTCTATGACTTCGTCCCGCTGCTGCAAGCGATGGACCTAGGCAGGGAAACCGACCTCACGCCGCATATTTCCGGCGTGCTCGCCAGCCTGCCGCGCGAGGTGACCCATGAAGGCAAAGACGCTTTTTGGTCCATGGCGCTTGCCCTATCCTGCATGGGTGGCGCGGAGCTAACCGATTCCGTCGTGGAGACCACCATGGATGCGCTCGGCTGGGTCAATGACGATGGCACGGCGCTCTCCGGCGCCGACGTGCGGGAGCTGTGTGCGGCGTCGTTGCAGCAATTGGCCGGGATAGGCGCCTATGGCGCCGAATCCGCCGCGCCGGTGGATCGGTTGGACATGTACCGAGCGCTCTTGCGCGGGTAGGCTACTCACTCGTGACTAATTCCGCTGACGACGCCGTAGAAGTAAAGCCCTCATCCACCTCGCTGCACACCCAGCTGGTGCGTTTTATTTCCGTGGGCGTATTTACCGCCGCCATTGACTACGGTCTCACGCTGCTATTGACCTATTTGGGGCTGCACCGTTCCGCCGCCAAGGCCATCGGTTGGGTCTTTGGCACCATCGCCGCCTACCTAGCCAATGCGCGGTGGACCTTTGGGGCCAAGGTATCTGGCCGCACGGCCGCGACCGTGGGCATCTTGTACGCCTCTACCTTTGCGGTCCAAAACTTCCTGTACTGGGTGCTCAATGAGCCGCTTATGGCCCTCGGCTTTGAAGGGGCGGTGAAAGACACCATCGCCTTCGTCATCGCCCAAGGCGTGGCCACCGTGACCAATTTTGCCATTCAAAGGGCCTTTATCTTTAAGGAAAAATAGATGGCAGCAGCCTCCTCACGGACGTGGCGCGGCGCGGGCGGTGGGCTTTATCGTCGGTATCTGGGCGGCCTATCTGCTCAATCGCCGCTGGACCTTCCAAGCCAAAGCCACCGCGGTGAATTTTGCGGTGCAACGCTGGATTTTTAGGAAGGCGGGGGTCCGGGGCGTCGCCAAGCAGGATCCGTCCTAGCCCTGGTGAGGTCGGCGGAAATCTTCTTGGCGCCCGCGGTTGTGGAGCTTTAGCCATTCGATAAAGCCGGCCGGATCGTGGCGCTGGACCAAGAAGAACCAGCCAAAGCGGGCAAATTCCTGGGGCAGTAGCTTGCGCATGCCGCGCTGCCACAGCAGGTAGCCGCGATTGCGGTAGGTGAAAAAGCGCTTGAACTCACCTTCTGGGTACTGGGTATGCATCTTCCCGCCCAGGATGGGTTTGAACTCATCCGATCCGTCCGGGTGCAGGTAGCTGGTGGTCAGCGCCGTGCCGAAGGAGAGACCGGAATTAACCAGCCGGCGGTGGTATTCCACCTCATCGCCGCGGATAAACAGCCGGTAGTCCGGCACGCCAATGATCTCCATGGCCGCGGCGGAAATCAGCGCGCCGTTAAAAAGCGAGGCGATGCCGGGCAGGAAATCGCCCTCCAGCTCGTCCATCCGGCGGCGCCATACCAGCCCCTGGCGCAGGGGGAAGGCGAGGCGGCCGGGATCGTCAATATTGCATACCGCCGGGGAGACCTCATGCAGGCGGTTGGCTTCAGCCACCCGATACAGCTCCGCTAGTACCGCATGATCGGCAGGGCGGCCGTCATCATCGGCGCACCACACGGCATCGGCGCCCAAAGAAAGAGCGGTAAGAAAGCCCAGTGCAAAGCCACCGGCGCCGCCCAGGTTGGTTTCCGAAGGTACGTAGACGCCCCGGTCACCCGCCATGGATTCGACGAGTTCGCGCACCGCATCTTCCGCGCCATTATCCACCACGACTACCCACTGCACGGGGTGGGTTTGGTGGACTACCTGTTCAAGCGAGGCCCGCAGTAGCTCGGCGCGCTGATGGGTAACAATGACGGCGGCGGTGGAACCGGTGGAAGTCAGGGTGGCAGTCATGGGTTCCATCTTGCCACCGGGGTAGGGGACCAGCGTAGAAACACTCCGCGTGGGTGAAGCGAAAAGTAGATATGACCGCAGCTCTGTGGATACTGTGAAGTGTATGGAAAGTATCTGGCCGCCTTTTGCGGTGACCATACGGGCCAGCGATGATACTGGCCGTGGAGTCGACCTGCGCGTCATGCGCGATGAAGACATCGCGTGCGTGGCCCAAGTCGGTGCGGCAGATATCTATGGCGCGAATATCCCAGAGCACGCCTTTCCTTGGCTCTTTGATAAGAAGATGAATACCCCCGCCGCCATGGCGCAGCACCGGTGGGAGCATCGTGCAAAGCTATGTACCCAAAAGTGGACCCTGGATTTCATCGCCCGCGACGTAGAAACCCAAGAAATGGTGGGTGTGGTGGACTTGGTGGCAGAAAACTTTGCGGCTGCGCGGGAGGTGGAAACCGCATCATGGGTATTACACCGCTTCCAAAGCCAAGGCTATGGCACGCTTATCCGCCAAGCGGTGGCCGAGTTTTCCTTCTCCCACCTCGATGCGCATTCGCTGCGCACCAGTTGGATAGGGACCAATCTTGCCTCAGCCCGGGTGAGTGAAAAGATGGGCTACCGCATAAGTACCGAGAAAAAGGAAGAGCCTGCCGGCCCAGAAAAAATTAACCGGCCGGTGGTTAGCGCGCGACTTAGCGCCACGGACTATCACCGGCCGGAAGGGCTGCGGGTGGACGTGAAAGGTGTGGGGGACCAGTTGCTGCGTATGCTCAGCTAGTTGCCGCTGGTGTCCTCATTTTCAAAACGCTCGCGCAGGTCGCGCACGTACTCACCCACCTCAGGGCCTTCGTATTCCCCGACGACCTCGGAAACCTCGCCCACCGAGCGGATCTCGCCGTGGTCGATCCACAGCGCGGTATTACACAGCTGCGCCAAGAAGTCATTGGAGTGGGAGGCAAAGACCAGGATGCCGGAGCGCTTCACCAGCTCTTGTAGGCGTACACGGGCCTTGGCCATGAAAGCAGCGTCGACGGCGCCGATGCCCTCATCCAACAGCAGGATTTCCGGCTCAATGGACGTCACCACGCCGAGCGCCAAGCGCACGCGCATACCGGTGGAATAGGTGCGCAGCGGCATGGAGAGATAATCGCCGAGTTCAGAAAACTCCGCAATCTCATCCATCTTTTTCTTCATTTGCTTGATGGACTGGCCCAAAAAGAGGCCACGGATAATGATGTTGTCGTAGCCAGAGACCTCTGGGTCCATGCCCACGCCCAAATCAAAGACGGGGGCCACGCGGCCGCGTACATCGGCAGAACCGCGGGTGGGCTCGTAAATGCCAGACAAAAGGCGCAGCAGGGTGGACTTGCCGGCGCCGTTATGGCCCACCAAACCCACACGGTCGCCCTCGCGCAGGTGCAGGTTAATATCCTTTAGTGCCTCCACCACGACGGTATTCTGGGCGTTTTTGCCAATGGCGCCGCCAGCGGAAGAAAGCATGGCCTTCTTTAGCGAGCGGGATTTGGCATCAAAGATGGGAAAGTCCACGCACGCGTTATACGTATCAATCGAGACCATCAGTCTGTATCCTTTCCAGGAATCTCAGGAAGTGCAGGGCGTGGGCTTAAACCCAGTAGCTGACGCGGAAGCGCCACTTGCGCATGACCAAGCCGGCGATGAGCAGGCCGAGTACGGTGCAACCGATGACGATCCACCAGTGGTAGGCGGCCACCGGTTCACCGATCATGGGCGCACGGACGATTTCCAGGTAGTGGTAGAGCGGGTTGATTTCCGCGATGCGGGCGCGGCTGGCCACCGCACCGCCCTGGTCCTTCAAGGTATTGGTCATCCACACAATCGGGGTGACGTAGAACAGCAGCTGGGTCAGTGCTTCTAGCAGCGGAGCGACGTCACGGAAGCGGGTAGCGATGATGCCAAAGAACATCGTGACCCACACGCCGTTGACCAGCAACAAGGCCAAGCCGGGGAGGAAGAGGAAGAACTCCCAGCCTAGGCTGCGCGGGAAGATAAGGATAAGCAGTAACCAGATGATGAGGTTATGGCCCAAAAACAACGTCTGGCGCCACACCAAGCGGTAAACGTGCACCGACAGCGGGGCGGGGAGCTGTTTAATCAAGCCCTCGTTGTCAATGAAGACGGTGGAACCTTCCTTGATGCAACCCGAAATGAAGGTCCACATAATAAGGCCCACGGTGACGTGGGGGAGGAACTCCGCGACAGGAATCTGGAAGAGCATGGAATACAACAGGCCCAAGGCAAGGGCCATCACGCCGGTGGCGATGGTGATCCAAAACGGGCCCAGGACAGAGCGGCGGTAGCGCTGCTTAATATCTTGAATGCCCAGTTTGAACCACAGCTCGCGCTGCTGTGCACCCTGCACCAGGTCCGCGAAGGCGGCCTTGAGGGTCTCGGACTGGGACGCTGGGGTGGCCTCGCCGTCTGGCTGGGAGGTCATGCGGGCGATATCAGCGCGCAGTTGATTGTTATCTTGCACGCTCAACACCCTAGCGCGCGGGCTGGGCAAACGGGAACTACACGCCGCCAGCCTGCGAAAACAGCGGTATCCAGCGAAAATTCAGATTTGGGAAACTTGGGACAAACGCGTATACAGTAGGAAACCGACCGCCACTGTGTGGCGATGCCTAGTGCGATAAAGAAGGGGACCGTAATGCCAGCAGGAGCTTCGGCACACTACGACGTATTCAGTGTGCGCGGTTTATACACCGGGCTATCTGATGGTTGGACCTACCTCAACGCGCACGCGGTGCCCCAAATCTCTGAGCGCGTCGCCTCCGGCGTGGCGCGCTCCTTCCGGATGTCTACTGCAGTGGCCCCCCAGGAGGGGCCAGGCGGCGCCCACTCTGCTACGCCCGCGCCGGGCCGTTTGGAAGGCGATGGTAATTACACCGCCGCACGCATGGCTGTAGCGGATCTGACCGGATCCAAGGCAGACCGCGTGGTGCTTGGCCCGTCCTTGCCCGTGTTGTACCAGTCCTTGGCGCACGCGGCCCGCCCGCTGTTGGGCAGCAATTCCTCGGTGGTGCTCTCCAAACTGGATCCGCCGTCTTTGTACTCGGCGTTTTCTGAGGTCAAGGCAGAAACCCGGTGGGCCCAGCCAGATTTGGGCACGGGTGAGCTGCCAGGTTTCCAATTTGCCGAGCTTGTCGATGGCTCCACGCGACTCGTTGCCTTCTCCGCCGCGCACGAGCTTTTGGGCACGGTATCCCCGGCCGCCGAGATCATTGACACCGTCCATGAGCGCTCCCGCGCCTGGACGCTTCTCGACGTCTCTGCGATCGCCCCCTACCGCCCCATCAACTTTGATGATCTCGGCGCCGATATCTTGGGCCTTGACCTGGGACTGCTGGGCGGACCGCAGCTAGCAGCTTTGGTCTTCCGCGATACCCGCATGTTCCGCCGCCTCGACTCCCTCGATCCGGTGCATACCGGCAAGGGCGCCCGCAAGCTGGAAACGCCCATTTCCTCTGGTCTGGCCGGCGGTGTCGGACCGCTTGTAGACCATCTTGCCGCCCTCGCCGGTGGGGAGAGCGGCTCGCGCCGCAAGCGCCTGCGCACTTCTATGGATGCGCTCAGCATCTACTTGGAGGATCTGCGCGCTGACCTCTATTCCTTCTTGAGCACCCTGCCCGCCGTGCATATTCTTGGCGTGACCGGGGAAGCGGCCGCGGGCGCCTCCGACGATCGCCTGCCGCGCCTCACCTTCGCAGTAAAGGGTGTTCCGGCCGAGACCGTGTACAAGCGCCTTTTCGATAACGGCCTTGTTACCACGCTTGCCCCGCAGACCCCGTTGCTCACGGAGATGGGCGTGGAAGAAATTGGCGGCGCCGTTACCGTTGCGCTCGGCCCCTTCAACACCTATCACGACGTTGAGCATCTCATCCGCGTCGTAGCCTCGCTGGCCTAAACGTTAAGCACCAAGGTGCCGGTGACCTCGCCGCTGTCTAGGGCGGTGTGGGCTTGGGCGGCGTCGGCAAGCGGGTAAGTAGCATGCAGCGCGTGCTTTACTCGGCCGTCTTCCAGCATGGGCCATACATTTTCTACCGTGCCCGCAACAATCTGTGCCTTGTCTTCTAAGTCGCGGGCGCGCAACGTCGTGCCCTGGACGGTCAGGCGCTTGGGCAGCATGGCGCCCAAGTTGATTTCCGCCTTGGTGCCGCCCTGCATGCCAATGATAATGAGCTTGCCGTCCTTAGCCAGGCACTTCATATTCTTTTCCAGATATTTCGCGCCGATGATGTCCAAAATGACATCGCAGCTTCCCTTCAACTCTTCTACGAAGTCGTGCTCCTTATAGTTGATGAGAATATCGGCGCCCAGCTCGCGGCAACGATCCAGCTTCTCCTGTGAACCGGCCGTCACCGCCACCTCTGCGCCGAGCGCCTTGGCTACCTGAATAGCAAAAGTGCCAATGCCGCCGCCTCCACCATGGATGAGGACGCGCTGGCCCTCGTGAAGGCCCGCCTCAATGCCCAGGTTGGACCACACGGTGCATCCGACCTCAACTACCGCTGCAGTTTCCTCAACGCTCAACCCCTTGGGCACGGGAAGCAGCTGACCCTGCGGAACCGCAACGTATTCGGCGTAGCCACCACCCGCGAGCAGACAGCCCACCTCGGTGCCTACCTCCCAGTTCGTATCCCCGGCATCGGCGATGGTGCCTGCTGCTTCTAAGCCCAAGATTTCCGATGCCCCCGGTGGCGGCGGATAGGCACCCATCGTCTGCAGGATATCGCCCCGGTTAACGCCGGCTGCCTGCACCTTGACGAGCACTTCGCCGGGGCGCAGCTGCGGGACATCGACTTCGCGGAGCTCTAAGGACCGACGATCCTGCGGGTCGGTCTGAACGATAGCCTTCATGTGTGTTGTAGTCATGGGCCCAATCTAACGAACCTTGTGTGTCCTGTGCCACGAAATTCGGAGTATCCTGCGGTGACATTCAGTGCTGCAGGTGGCTTTTTGGGAAACCGGGCTATCAATTTAGTACACTGACTAAGTTGCTTCGTAGGCGCGAAGAGCGTTTACGAAATACAACGTGGAGACGTGGCAGAGCGGCCGAATGCACCGGTCTTGAAAACCGGCGAGGTAATACCTCCGCGGGTTCAAATCCCGCCGTCTCCGCAGCTGCCTAAGCTTCCTTTCTAAGTTAAAGGAGCATAGAAGCTTATAGCTTCTGAGTGGGAGAGTGCAGTATTTAAGGCACCCTACCGATTCGGTAGGGTGCCTACTCACGTTGTGGGACGGTTTCGCTGAGCGACAGTGAAACTTAAGTCCACGGCCAGACAGCGTTTACATTGAGCTTCTACCTTGAGGTACGGACTTTCAAACACCGTTAACCCTGAGGGGATTATGACAAATTACATTTCCTACTTGGCCGAGGACCAGATACCGGCATCGTATGACTGGCTATGGAGCGGGCTAGGAGCCGTCATCGTCATCGCCTTGTTGGTCTTTTGGGTGGCCTCCCTCATCTCCATCATTCGCTCGGGATATAGCGGAGGCGTCAAGATATTGCTGGTGATGGCAGCATTTGCTTACCCGTTCCTCGGGCCACTTGTCTGGTTCCTTTTTGCGCGAAATAAGGAGCATAAGACCAAAATCGACCGTTAGGCTGCGGTTTTGCCAAGGGGCATTCGGTTACTGCTGCTCGAGCCAGGAATTGATGCCGCCGCGCAAGGAGACGACGTGGGGGAAGCCGCGTTTGCGGAGGACATCGACGGCTTGGGCGGAGCGGATGCCACTGGCGCAGTAGATTACGGCCGCAGCATCTGGTTCGATGTCGGGATCTTCGCCGGCGAGGATGCGGTCGAGCTCAAAGTGCGTGGAATTGGGGATAGCGGATTGGGCGCGCTCGGGGGAGGTGCGGACGTCGATAAGCGGGGCGTGTAGGGGAACCTCGCGGACCTCGGGGGCGTCGGCAGGCTGAGTAGGTTGTGCGCCGGTGGACTGAAGCGGGATATATTCCCAGGTACCGGAAAGGGCGTCGAAGTAGCCGAGCGTGCCGATGAGTGGGGTGCCTACGCCGGTGATGAGTTTGAGCGCTTCGAGCGCCATGGCTGAGCCGACAACGCCGACCACTGGTCCCAGAACTCCGGCCTGCGAGCAGGAAGGAACCTCGCCGGGTGCGGGAGCGGTGGGGAAGACATCCTCGTAGACGGGGCCGTGGCCGGACCAGAACACGCTGAGCTGTGCGTCGAAGCCGAGGATGGAGGCCCATACGTGCGGTATGCCGAGCTCGTGGGCAGCCCAGGAGCTGAGGTAGCGGGCGTCGAAGTTATCGGTGCCGTCGAGGATGAGATCGCAGCCGTGTAGCTGCTCGAGCGCTGTCGCTGATTCGAGGCGGCCGTGGCAGGTGATATCCACCTCTGGATTGAGCGCGCGGACGGCGGCCGCGGCGGAATCCTTCTTCGGTGTGCCGATGGCGGCGGTGGTGTGGATGACTTGGCGGTGCAGGTTGGAAGGGGAGACCACGTCGTCGTCGAAAAGCGAAATGCGGCCCACACCCGCGCCGGCGAGGTAGAGCAGGGCCGGGGAGCCCAGGCCGCCGGCGCCAATGACCGCTACGTGGGCTTTTCTGAGCTTGCGCTGGCCGTCTTCTCCCCAGAGCGCTTCCTGGCGGGCATAGCGGATGCTCATTCCAGGCCCACCCAATTGGTGGAGCCATCGCCGTGGCTTTGCTCTTTCCAGATGGGGACCTCCGCTTTGACGCGATCGGCGCATTCCTCGGCGGCGCGGAAGGCATCGCCGCGGTGTGCTGCGGCGGCTACTACGGCAAAGGCGAGGTCGCCGACCTTGAGATCCCCCGTGCGGTGGGCGGCCCACAGGCGCACTGGGTGGTTGGCCGCGACGGAATCGGTGACTTCTTGTAACTTCTCCGGCGCGGATGGGTGGGCGCTATAGGAAAGTAGGGTGACATTCGGCCGGCCGCCATCGTGATCGCGGACGATGCCCTCAAAGGTGACAACAGCACCCATGGCGGCCGTGGCGGCCTCTTCCTTGGCACCGGTAAGGAGGGATTCAAGGGGTTGATCGCTCAGAAGCGTGCCAATGGTGCACCCGGTTTGCTCGGCCACATAGGAGGGATCAGTGCTCATGTTTTCCTTCTAACATATCGACGATCGGAACGATTAATTCTTCCAAAACCGCGCAGCCATCTTTTACCCCACCGGTAGAACCGGGAAGCGTCATGGCAAAGGTGGAGTCATTGACGCCGGCAATGGCGCGAGAAGCCACCGCGGTGGGCACGCTTTCCAATCCCTTCTGCCAGAAGGCCACCGCGATGCCAGGCAGCTCGCGGGTGATGTGTGGGGCGACGGCCTCGACCGTGCGGTCATCGTGCGTCAGCCCAGTGCCGCCAGAAGTTAGGATGACCGCGGGCTTTTCCGCGAAGGCGGCGGCAACGGCGGCGGCGATCTCGGCGTCGGGGACGATGCGCGCGTCGGGGCAGTCAAAGCCCTTGCGGCGCAAGAACTCCACCGCGATGGGACCGGAGCGGTCCTCGTAGATGCCCGCGGCGGCGCGAGTAGAGGCGACAATGACGATGGCGGTGCGCTGTGGGCTCATAGTGGATAGACCTCCACTTCCTGGCCTTTTTCCAGGCGTTGACCGGCAGGAATGCGGATCAGATGGGTGGCGTCTGCCGCTTGGGCGAGCAGGTGGGAGCTGGCACCACCGAGGATATGGGCGCGGGAATCGACGCGCCCGCGGCGAAATTGGTCCTTGTGCGGGAGGCCCTCGATGCCCGCGGCGAGGGGGACGCGGAAAGGCTCCGGTTCCCAGCCGAGCGCAGGGGCGACAAAGAGGCGGAAACTTACCAAGGTGGAAATGGGGTTTCCGGGCAGGCAGATGACCGGCGTTCCGCCGAATGCGGCGATGCCCTGCGGGCCGCCGGGCTGCTGGTCCACATGGCCGAACCAGCCATCGAGCACCTGGCGGACTACTTCAAATTTCCCGGCGGAAATTCCGCCTGAGGTAATGATGGCATCCGGGTGGTGTTGCGCGATGGCCTCCGCGAAAGCGCGCTCTAGGGACTGCGGGTCATCGTCGGTAGTGATATAGCCCGCGACGTCGATGCCGGCGCGGCCGGCCATTGCCGTCAAAAGTGGCGCATTGGCATCCGGAATGGCGGCGCTGCCGTGACCGATTTCAGCGCCGCCGGTGCAGATAAGGATGCGGGCGGGGCGGTAGACCTCTACCTCGTCGATTCCTTGGGACGCGAGGGCGGCCAAGCGCACCGGCGTGAGCTTATCGCCGCGGGCGGCGAGGAGGGCGCCTTCTTCCAGGTCGGAGCCGGTGTGGCGGATGAATTGGCCTGGCGAGGCCTCTGGCGCGGTAATGCGGTCACCCGGGGAGAGGAATTCTTGTGGTTCGCAGCGCTCGATGGGCACGATGGCTGCAGTTCCTTCCGGGACCTTGGCGCCGGTCATGATGGGGCAGGCGCCGGCAAGCGGGCCGTCGAGTACCTGGGCGGGCTCAGTGCCGGCCGCGATGGTGGGGCCCACCGGGTAGGTCCCGGCCGCACACTGCGGAAGGGCGTAGCCGTCCATCTGGGAGTTATCAAAGCGAGGGGAGGGGAAGCCGGCGTGGATATCCGCAGCTAGCACCATATCCTGAGCCTGGGTGAGGGGCACGGTGGTGGTTTGGCGTGCGGGCAGGGCCGCGGCGACCTCGCGCGCGTGAGTCTCGGGTGTGCGCATGGCGGCTAGTTTACCCGCGGTCTCGACAGGGCATGGGCGTGCGGGGCATAGTGGAGGGCATGTTGACCGTTCACTATTTCGCCGCCGCCCGTGCCGCTGCGGGCGTGGCTTCTGAGCAGGTAGAAGCCCCCGCCACCTTGGGTGCTCTGGTGGCGCAGCTGGGCAGGGAACATACCGGCACCACCGAGGCCGGCATGAGCCTGAAAGAGGTCTTGGGGCGCTGTAGCTTTCTTATCGACGGCGCCGGGAACACCGCCAAGGATTCCCCACTGGCTGGTGTTACCCGGGTGGACGTCCTGCCGCCGTTTGCGGGAGGCTAATCGCGCTGCCGCAGCGGGCTAGTAAAGAAGTTGATGACGCTGCTGACGATGGACAGCACGATGGCGCCGATGATTGCGGCGCCCCAGGAGTCGATGACGAGGTGGCCGATTCCCAGGTCCAGGGAATTGAGCGCCCACTCCACGATGATAAGCGCGGCGCCGTTGATGACGAGGGAGAAAAGTCCGAGCGTCAGGCAGGTCAGCGGCGCGCCGAGGACGCGCAGAACCGGCATGACCACGGCATTAATAATGATGAAAACGATGGCGATGGCAATGAAATTGCCAGTCTCAGCCGGGGTGATGGTGATGCCGGGAATGACGGTGACCACCGCCCACAGCGCCACCGCGATGGCAAAGACGTTCAGGGCGAAGTTGATGAGCGAGCGCATTTAGCCTCCTATGGTTGCGTTCCACGCCTGCAACAGGGTGTCGGTTTCTTCCTCGGTGGTCACGGTAATGCGTATGCCTTCGCTAAACGCGCGCACGAGCACGCCGTGTTCGGCCAGGCGAGCGGCCACCTCCTGCGGGGTACCAAGGCGGGCCAGATTCGCGGCCGGCAGCCAGACATGGTTTGCCTCGGAATGCGGCACTCCCCAGTCCTGCAAGGCTTCTTCTAGGCGCTCGCGCTGGGCGACGGCCTCATCGGTGCGCTCCCGTAGCGAATCCTGCGCCGCCAGTGCCGCGCGCGCACCAACCTGTGCCACGGTGCTGGCGGAGAAGGGGATGGCCACCTTATTGAGGGCCTCAATAATATTTTCTGGGCCAAAGGCATAACCGATGCGCACCCCGGCCAGGCCATAAGCCTTTGAGAAGGTGCGCAGGCATACCAGATTCGGATAGGTGCCCACCAGCTCCGTACCCAACGGAATGTTGGTGGCACGGTTGTATTCGATATAGGCCTCGTCGAGGGCAACGAGGACGTCGGCAGGAACGGCATCCATGAAGGCGGCGAACTCCTCCTTGGTCACTGTGGTGCCGGACGGGTTATTGGGATTGCACACGAAGATAAGCCGGGTCTTGTCCGTAATCTTGTCCGCCATGGCCGGCAGATCCACGCGCTGGTCTGCACCTAGCGGAACCGGGATGGGGTGGGCGCCGACTACCTGGGCGAAGATGGGGTAGGCCTCGAAGGAGCGCCACGGGAAGAGGACCTCTTCACCAGGGGTAGCGGCAATTTCCACCAACTGTTGGCACAGCGCGGACGATCCGGTGCCCACCGCAACCTGTTCATACTCCACACCCAGGTGCGCGGCGAGGTCCTCGCGCAGCGCGGTGGCCGCAATATCCGGGTAACGGTTGGCCTTCGTCACGGCCTCCGCCATGGCCGCGGCCGCCTCCGGCAGCGGCGGGTGCGCCGCCTCGTTGGAGGAGAGCTTGAGCGCGTCATCGTTGCGCGCACCGGCGACGTAGGCGGGGATGGCTTTCAGGTCTGGGCGAATCATGCCTCCCACTTTAGGGCCTGCGTCTTTGCTGCGGGCGTGAAAGCAGGGGGCTAGTTTGGCAGCGGCGGGGCAGGCAGGTATTCTCAAACGAGGTTCCTTGCGAACCGTGGAGATGTGCCAGAGCGGCCGAATGGGGCTCCCTGCTAAGGAGTTGACCCTTCTGGGGTCCGGAGGTTCGAATCCTCTCATCTCCGCCATCTAATCCCGAGCGTGCGAGCTCGGGATTTTCTCATTTCAGGTGGCGGCGCAAAGCTCGGGTTGAGGGGCTGAGAATTCTGCTATTAGCGCTGGTACGCGGCGCAGCGGCGGAAGAGCACGAGCATGCCGGTGCCGAAGATAAAGCTTCCGGTAAATGCCGCAGCACGCAAAGAAGTGACCTCGTGGAAGAGGGCGGGCACCAGGAGAATGGCGATCACAGAGCTAATAACTCCGAGGACGAGGAAACAAATCGTTGTGATAGGACCAGGTGTGGATGGTTGCGGCATGGAGGGACGTCCTTTCATCAATCGATCCTGATGAAAATAACTCTAAGTTGTCCTCCCAGAAGGCGCAATAGGAAGCGAGAAAGCGCCTTGGGGCCGGTCGGGGTTTTAGGAGCGCAGGGCGGGAAAGACCTTGTCACGCAAGAGGTGGGCGAGCTCGCGATCCGGGTTGGTGGGGTCTACCCACGCGATCTCGGCAATTTCTGCGGCAGCGCGGGCAAGGACGGGGCGCGGATAGGTAAAGATGCGTCCGCGCACGGTTTCGCCGGGTTCGTTGGCGGCCGGGGCATCGAAGGTCCCGAGCAGGGATAGCTCAGGGAGGCGGACATCAACGCCGATTTCTTCTGCGACCTCGCGGGCCGCGGCCTGTACTGGGGTTTCGCCGGTCTCCAGCTTGCCGCCGGGCAGCTGGAACTTGGTGGAAGACTTCTTGCGCACGGTGAGGACATGGCCAAAGGAATTACGGAAAACTACGGCGGCAACTTCAATCATGGGCCCGACTATAACTCGCTACAGCGGGTTAATTCAGAAAGCCTGGTACCCACTCGCGCCCCACCCGGGAAAGCGCTGCCCCCATCTGTCGCTGGTTGAAGCCGATGTCGAGGATGTCTTCATGTACCGAATCGCCGGCGAGCACGCTCAAGAGCAGCCAGGCGTTTTTCTCGGCGGCGCTCACACGCAGATCGGCATGGCTTTTCGCTACGGCGGCGTCATAATACTTCAGCTGTGCAGGCGACACGGAAAGAAGTCTCTGCGTTGCGAGTTCTGGCAGGACTGCAGTGAAACCATCAGGAAAGAACGCCATGGCGCGCGTGATGTTCTCGTCGCTGAAAAACTTGTTTTTGTTAGGGGAGGCAAGTTGGAAGTCGCATAGGAGCAGGCACATAGGGCGTGAATGCTCCATTACTCAGAGGCTGGCCTGCGCCTTTGAGACTACGGGAAGGCTAAGCGTTGCGCGGGCTTATCACGACGCGGATGGCAAATGAATATAAAGTGGTACCCATGAGTGACTCGAGGTTTCCCCGCTCGGTGTTCGCGGTTGGCACCGACCCTGATCCGCGTTTCACGCTCGCTAATGAGCGCACATTCTTGGCTTGGATCCGCACCTCCCTGGCGTTAATTGCTGGCGGCGTGGCGCTCGAAGCCTTTGACGTTCCCCTGCCGGCCGCACTGCGCTCTGCGGTGTCGGTATTCATGCTGGTAGTCGCCATTATTCTGCCGCTCGTGGCGTGGGTGCATTGGAAGCAGTCCGAACGTGCGATGCGCGAGGAACGCCCCTTGCCCTTTAGCTTTGCCATCCCAGTGCTCGTCGTGGCGATCATGGTGGTAGCGGGCGCACTAGTAGTGGGCGAGTTTCTTGGCTAGCCCACTATTTGATCCCGGCCTGCAGCCCGAACGCACCCGCCTATCGTGGCAGCGCACCCTTTTGGCGTTGTCCTTGGTGGTGCTGGGGGTAATGCGGGCGGTGAGCGTGCACGTCTTCTTGCCACTAGTCTTCCTAGCCGCCGGTGTTGTGGCGTTGGCCTTAGCGGTGTGGCAGCGTGCCGCGCTTGTCGACGCCGCCTTATCCACCCACCGCTCCCTCCCCCACGCGGTCATCCTTGCGAGCACCGCGGGGCTCGTGTCCCTGCTGGCCGCCTTCGCACTGTGGGGTCTCTTCTTCTAGGTTCTCACCCGGCTCGGGGAGCCGTGGCGCTGTATATTATGCCTATGCCTAAATCCCTATCTCTCCCTCTTGCCGTCGTCGCGGCGACCGCCGTTGCCGCCTTGGGTGGGTGTTCCAATTCCCCTGAGTCCGCCGAGTCCGCGGATAAGCCGAATTTCACCGGCACTGCCCCGAGCTCCTCCGCGGCGGACGCATCCGAAACAGAGGCCGAGTCGCAGGCCTCGGCCACGGACTCCCCAGCAGAAGAAACCACCACCGAAGCCGCAGCGGATAAAGATGAAAATGATGAAGACAAGGACACCGAGGGCGGCGGGGATAATAAAATCATCCCGGTAGAAGCCCTCGATTCCCTGTGGGTGCCGGCGTTGTGCGATAACCAAGCGGGCAACTTGGAAGGCGGCCAACTGCCACAGCATCTAAAGACCGGAATGCTCTTTGACGTCGCCGCGGCGGGTCTGAAGTCGAATCAGGACGATACGCCAATGGGCGCCTACGCGGATATCAACGGCGATGGCAGGGACGAAGCCGTTATTACCTACGTCTGTAATAAGGGCGGTACGGGATGGCCGGATAACCTGCTCATCTATGACAACGACCTGAATTACATCACTAAGGTGGATGATTGGGAACGCGAGGGAATGCCGCCAGCGCGTGGGCATATCCAGCAGCTGCAGTGGACCGAGGACACGGTCACCGTTACCTGGCGTGCCTATGCTGACGATGACCCGGCCTGCTGCGCCACCCAAGAATTCACCGGAAACCTCACGCTGGACGGGGATACGCCGCACCTTGCGGTAACCGGTCACCGGCAGGTTGCCGGCTAGCGTCATTCCCTGCAGCATGGCGTAGTCTAAATGGGCTGTAATTAATACTCAGGGAGCTAAATCCCAGAGGCAAGAAAGGCAGGGCAGCGCGATGGCGGAGACCACCGAGCAGGCTAGCGATATCGTCGAAGCGTGGCTGAAACAAGAAGACGCCATCGATCCACAAAAGGCCCCGCGCCTGCAAGAACTTTTGGATAGGGTGCCGCTGCAGGATCTCATCGCCGTCGTCGAGCGGCAAAATGCCATCCGCGCGGCGCTGGCCCTGCGCCTGCTGCCGCGCCAAAAATCGATCGCCGTCTTTGATGCCCTCGATGCCAAGCACCAGGCGGATATCATCGATGAGCTGGGCAATGCCGATGTCTACGAGTTCTTCGATGAGCTCGATCCGGAAGACCGCGTGGCCTTGTTGGACGAGCTGCCCGCGGAAATCGCGGACCGCCTACTGCGCTCGCTGACCCAATCCAAGCGCGATGTCACGGGCGTGGTGCTGGGCTATGCCAAGGGCTCGGTGGGCCGCCGCATGTCGCCTGAGGTTCCCGTCATCCACCCAGAGATGAGCGTAAAGGATGCCCTGTACAAGCTGCGGGAAACCGCGCACGAGCTAGAGACCATTTATACCGTGCCCATTACGCGCGAGGACCGGCGCTTGGTGGGCGTGGTAAGCCTGCGCGAGATTTTTACTGCCGACGCCGCCCTTACCATGGCCGATATTATGCAGGAACCCGTCTTTGCCCAGGCCGGCGATGATGCGGAGGAAACCGCGCGCTGGTTCCTGCCACTGGATATGCTCGCGCTGCCCGTTGTGGATGAGTCGCACCGCCTTGTCGGCCTGCTGACGTGGGATGACGCTACCGACATCGTGGAGGAAGAAGATAGCGAGGACTCTGCTCGCGCCGGCGGTACCGAAGCCCTCCAGCAGCCGTACCTGTCCACGCCGCTGCTCAAGCTGGTGCGTTCGCGCATCGTGTGGCTGCTCGTGCTGGCCGTCTCTGCGCTGCTCACGGTGCAGGTACTCGATTCCTTTGAAGACACACTGGCTAAGGCCGTGGTCCTGTCCCTCTTTATTCCGTTGCTGACCGGCACCGGTGGAAATACCGGCAACCAGGCGGCTACCACGGTGACGCGTGCCTTGGCGCTGGGCGACGTCCGCACGCGCGACCTCCTCGCCGTCATGTGGCGCGAGCTGCGCGTCGGCATGCTGCTCGGCGCCGTGCTGGGACTAGCTGGCCTGGCGCTGGCCACCCTGGTCTATGGCCTAAGCATCGGCCTCGTCATCGGCTCCACGCTGTTTTTGATCTGTTCCATTTCCGCGACCGTCGGCGGGCTTATGCCCATCGTGGCTAAGACCATCGGCGCCGATCCGGCGGTCTTTTCCAACCCCTTCATCTCTACCTTCTGCGATGCTACGGGCCTGATTATCTACTTTCTGATTGCTAAGACCGTGCTGGGTATCTAGCACACCTCCCTGTGGTTCGGGGGTGGGGAAGCGGTGGGGACATTTCCGGTTTCGGGCAGGTGCGATGTGTGCTCTACGGGGGTGCGGGGGTGATTGCGTGTGGCGGGATATGGTTTCTGCGTCACATGTTTTGTATGGTCAGTGCATGCTTCGCAGTGAACTGGATAACTTTCGGTCTGCTGCCTCGGCCTAGCTAATAAACTGGGAAATACGGAGCATATCCCACAGCACAATCCTCTCTAAGTGAAGGAGCGCGCGGTATGACCACCCCGCATACTCACGAATCTACCGCCCACACCGAAGGTGACGAGGCCCCCGGAGCGCCGCGCAGCGAGTGGCGCCGTCAGTTCATCGGCCTTTTCATCGGCTTGGGTTTGGCCGTACTAGTCTTCTTTATCTTCCCCTCGAATGCGATCGAGACCGTACAGGGCTCCGCGGGTGCAGATCCGGAAGCCGAGTACACGCTCAGTGCCATCCGCACCGTCGCCGCAGTAACCATCTTGATGGGTGTGTGGTGGATGACCGAGGCCATTCCGCTCGCCGCCACCGCGCTGCTGCCGCTGGTCATCTTCCCGCTCGCCGGTGTGGGCACGATTAAGGAAGTAGGCGCCCCATACGCGTCCGCCACCATTTTCTTGTTCATGGGTGGCTTCCTGATTGCGCTTGCCCTGCAGCGCTGGAACCTGCACCGCCGCCTAGCGCTATACGTGGTGAAAATCATCGGCACCTCGCCCAAGCGCCTGATCTTGGGATTCATGCTGGCTACCGGCTTTTTGTCCATGTGGGTATCCAATACCGCTACAGCAGTGGTGATGCTGCCGATCGGTACCTCGGTGCTCGCGCTGACCGCGGAAACCGTAGGCGGCTGGGAAAAGCAAAAGAAGTTTGCCACGGCACTGATGCTGGGTATTGCGTATTCCGCCTCCATCGGTTCGCTAGGTACGCTCATTGGTACCCCGCCGAATGCCTTCCTTAATGCATATATGGCCGATACCTGGGGTGTAACCCTCGGCTTTGGCCGGTGGATGGCGGTAGGTGTGCCGCTCGCCGTGACCTTCTTGCTGATTGCCTGGGCCCTGCTTATCACCATTTTCAAGCCGGAGATGAAGGATATTCCAGGCGGGCGCGAGCTCATCAATGACGAAATTAAGGCACTCGGCCCCTGGACCCGCCCCCAGATCATGACGGGCATCATCTTCGTCCTCGCTGCCGCAGCCTGGGTTACCCTGCCGCTGGTCCTCAAGGAATTTGAGAACTATGACGATGCCATCGTGGGCATCGCCGCCGGCATCTTGCTCTTTATCCTGCCCGCGGACAACCAGCGCCGTATCCGCTTGCTGGACTGGAAGACGGCCAATGAAATGCCGTGGGACGTCCTCCTGCTCTTCGGCGGCGGCCTATCGCTGTCCTCGGTCTTTAATTCCTCCGGCCTGTCCCTGTGGATTGGTGAGATGGCCAAGGGGCTTAGCGTCCTGCCGGTTGTCCTCATCGTCTCTGCCGTGGCTGCGCTGGTGCTCTTCCTGACGGAGATCACCTCCAATACCGCGACGGCGGCTACGTTTATCCCGATTATGGGTGGTGTTGCCGTGGGTGTGGGGCTTACTGCCGATGGCGATATCAACGTCCTTCTCCTCACCATTCCGGTGGCCCTCGCGGCAACCTGCGCATTCATGCTCCCAGTTGCCACCCCGCCGAACGCCATTGCCTATGGATCTGGCTACGTCAAGATTGGCGAGATGATCAAGGGTGGCCTTGGTCTCAATATCATCGGCATCTTCCTCATCACCCTGACGGTGTACTTGCTGGCAGTGCCAATCTTCGGCCTGTCCATCTAGTTCCAGAGCGGAGTCCGTAGCCATTCCCTAAAGAGCACCAGCGCCATTAGGGAATGGCTACATCCGTTACTGTGCTGGCTGAATTTTTAGGTAGCGGGAAAACACGGATCCTAACCGCCCTCATTCCAGCCAGGTAAACACCGGGTGAACAGGCGATTTGTTAGTTTTCCGTACCGTGGGTATAGTAAATTCTCGTTGCACAGCAGAGCACACGCACTGCTTACCAACGGTCTGCGCCCGTAGCTCAACGGATAGAGCATCTGACTACGGATCAGAAGGTTGGGGGTTCGAATCCCTCCGGGCGCACAAAATCAGCCGCCTTCGGGCGGCTTTTCTTGTATCTCAGCCCGTCCCACCCAGGTCTCGATCTATGAAGTCTTCCGCCCTCGTCTCCGGCCTCATCGCCGGTGTCATCCTTGGCCTCATGCTATGGCTGGGGTCCGGCATTTTCTGGCTCTTCCTGGTTGGCCTAGGCATTGGGGTCGCTGCAACCCCGCTCCTAAAACTGGCCGCCGATCCTTCTCGTTCGCGCAAGCGCCGCGATAGTTCCTTCCGCGACTAGGTCCGCACCACGCCGCTCCTCACGGCACCCGCATAAGTCAGGCACAAGTCTCACGCAATCCACTTATAAAATGCAGGACAAGTATAAAATATTCGCAGCAACCTTCCAGACAGACTTAGTAGAAAAAGAAAGTCTTTATTAACAAGGGGAGTGCGGCGACGCGTTCCCCTCCGTCTTGAAGGAGAACGCTAGGTGTTAGCACCCTCGCGCATTGTAGGGCTCGATATAGCCCGCTCACTTGCGATTATCGGCATGATAGTTCTGCATATGGCCTCCTTGGTGTGGCATACCAAGGTCATTTTAAATGGCCTGCCCGCCGCACTATTCGCCGTTCTAGCCGGCGTCACGTTGATGCTTATGTCCCGCGATTTCACGGCGACGACGTTCCTGCGCATCATCGCTCGCGGCTGCATAATTACGCTTATCGGCCTCGTCCTGCTGCCCGTGGGCGGAGAGATTCAAATCGTCCTCGTGGTCATCGGTATCACGATGATCCTGGTGTCCTGGGTCCCGCCGCTGCGCTGGTGGTGGAAGCTCCTGCTCCTCGCCGCTGCCACCGCCGCCGCGACCATAAAATATGCGCCGCTGACCCTGCCGCAGGTCTATCCGCTGCTGGCCTATTGCGCCTATTTCCTCGCTGGCATGCTGCTCTATGAGGTCTATATCCGCAGCTCCCGTGCCGCTGCCCAGTGGGTGTCCACCGGCATCGCCGCCGTGGTCGCCGCTGCCGGCTTTTACTTCCGCTTTGCCCCGGACATGCCTGGCTGGCTGCGCTTTACCGGCCACACCGGCGTGCTGGGAGAGATTGTCCTATCCATCGCCGTCGCCGCCATCGTCCTGCACTTATGCCTGCTTATCGGTCGAGCAGTGCCTAAGCTGGCGTATCCCTTTGCTGCGCTGGGGGCAATGTCGCTGAGCATCTACATCCTGCATGTGCTCACCGCTTACTACTGGCAGAGCCACGTCTCCCTGCACAACACCGCCTGGGCCTGCGCGTTCATCGCCCTCTTCCTCGTCTTCGCGAGCCTATGGCGCCGCCTGATAGGGAAGGGGCCGGCCGAATGGGCCGTCGCCAAAGTTATCGCCATCGCCGTTCCTGGCGGAAAGAAGGACTAATCATGCAGCACAAAATCTTCCCTGCCTTGCTCGCCGCCAGCATCGTGGCACTGACTGCCGCCCCGGCCACTGCACTCGAACACGGCGAACCAGCTCCGGACTCCCCGGAAGCCCGTACCGTCGCCCAACTCAAGATAGGACGCGTGGGCAGCTTCGGCGATTGCACCGGCACCCTCGTGGCCGCCCAGTGGGTGCTCACCGCCCGCCACTGCCTCGAGTCCGTCAATAACGAGGGCACCCAGGCCCGCATCAATGGCACCACCTACGACGCCGATTCGTGGGCGCTATCCCCGCTTTCCGACGCCGCCCTTCTCCACCTCACCACCCCCGTCACCGATACAAAACCCGCAGAGATTTCCACTCAAGTTCCAGAACCTGGCCAGCGCGGCACGCTTTACGGCTGGAGCAGCAGTTCCTCCATGGCGCGCCGCGGCCAGCTGCCGCAGGCGGAGATGGAAGTGGCTGAGCTCCTCGGCGCCGGCCCTGCTGGCCCCGCTAGCTCCACCGAACCAGGCGCCGCAGACGCGGCCGAGGATGGCGCCGAGGACGCCGCTGGCGGAGAAAGCATTCCCGCGGCCGAGGCCATGCCGGGACTTAAAATGCCGGAGGGTACGGAAAGCGTGCCAGCCAGCGAGGCGATGCCGGGTGGGGCGCCAGATGGCCCGATGCCACTAATTGAAAGCGCCATCCTCGACGTACACTCCACCGGCCGGGCCGGCATGCAGGGTGGTGACTCCGGCGGCCCCTTCTTTGTAGACGGTAAGCTCGCCGGACTCGCCACGGCGGGCACCGCGAATGGGGATCCGGACTTGCCCTCGCCAAGCGCGGCAATCACCACGCTGGCCGGCACCAAGGAGTGGATCGAGGCAGTAGTGAGCGGACGCGATAAGGAAGCGATTCTCACCGCGGCAACCACTCCCGAACCGCCGAAAACCCCGCAGACCAGTGCAGATCGTGCGGGGCTCTATGCGGGCATAGCCGCCATCGGCCTTATCGCCGCCGCGGTGCTGGCGCGGATTCCCCGCCTGCGCAACCGCGGCCGTGAGGACTAGAAAATCTCGATGCGCCCGCCCAGGGACTCGGATTGGCGCAGCTGCGCCACCCAGTTCGGACCGCCTGGGTGCAGGCGCAGCACCGGGCGGGAAGAAATCTTGACCGGGGAAACCGATTCCTTGCGCGCGCCGGAACGGGCATCGATGCGGGTGCGGGCGCGATAGCCGGCGTCGGAAAGCTCAGCGATGGAAGGCTCGGGGGAGTCGAGCTTCTCGCGGGCATCGTGCAGCAAGTCCAAGGCTTCGTCCAATGCTTCCACCAACGCCGGCGCATTGGTCTCGCACATCTGCTGCACCAGCTCCGGGTGCGTGCCGGCCACGCGGGTAGCGTCCTTGAAAGAACCGGCAGACAGGGACTGTGCCAGGATTCCGCCATTATCGCCGACCACGGCGAGGATCTCCGCAAAGACGTGCGGCAGGTGGGAAATGCGCGCCACCGCGGCATCATGATTAGCCACGCGGATAGGCACCGCCTCTGCGTGCACCATCTGGGTCATGCGCACGACCTCGGTGAAGGTCTCAATCCACTCCTTCGGAATCTTGTCCCCGCGCGCCTCACACTCGGCGGCGTAGTCATAGGTAATGCCCCACGCCGCGCGGCGGAACAGGTCCTTCTGCGAGTTATCCCAGCCGGACTTGGACGTGCCCGCCATCGGGTGGCCGCCCACATAGCGCGACTCCATACCGCGCTCCAGTACCTGCTGGCGCACGGCCGTCTTAACGGAAACGACGTCCGTAATACCGCAGCTCGGCGCGTGCTCTTGAATAGCATCGAGGACCTCGCCCACCGCGGTCATGGGAACGGCAATAACGATGAGCGCGTTCTCCGTCTCCGCGCGGGTCAAAATCGCCGGAAGATCATCGGTGACGTCAAAACCCTGCTTTACTGCAGTGCGGGCGCCAGACGTGGAGTGGTTGTAGCCAAAAACGTGGTGATTGTATCCGGCGAGATCGCGCAGCAAAGAGCCGCCGATGAGGCCGAGGCCAATAATGCAGATGGGGCGTTGAACATCTTGAGAACTCACGATGACAATTGTGGCACAACACGACTAATCTCACGAGGTATGAGCAACGAAAATTACTCCTTCGCGGTAACCGTCGCCCGCAACGCGGGCCAATGGCTGGTGCGCAGCTTCAACGATGACTTTGAGGATCCGCAGACCTCCATCAATGCGGTGCGCAGCCTGCGTTCTGAGGGGGCTGCGTTCGCGCTGCTGTGCGTGGAGGATGCTTATTTTATTGCCGTGCGCCCGGTGCCGGGCGGGGTGAAGATGCTCATCTCGGACGCCACCTATGGCGTGGACGATGACTTCGCCGCCGATTTCATGGATATCAACGATCATGAAATCCCGGATGTGGACCCTGAAGAGGCCGATCCTTATGGCGAGGGTGATTTCGATATCTTCGCTGACCTTGGTCTATCCGAGGACCAGGTGGGCTACATCATTGACAATGATGAGGACTGGCCTTCCGATATGTTGCTGCGTATCGCCGGCGAGCTCGGCTTTGGCGATGAGTTGGAAGACGTCATTGATAACGCCTGAGCCCTTGCTGCGCGCTGAGGCTCGGATGCGTCGCGCCCTCGACGTCGCCAAGCGTACGCCGGCCGGCGACGTCCCCGTGGGTGCGGTGCTGTACGACGCCGCGGGAACCGAACTTGCCACCGGCGTCAACCGCCGCGAAGAGCTGGCGGACCCCACCGCCCATGCCGAGGTCGAGGCCATTCGCCAGGCCGTCCGTGTACACGGCGATGGCTGGCGGCTTTCCGGCTGCGAACTCGTTGTCACCCTGGAACCATGCGCTATGTGTGCCGGTGCGCTGCAGGCCGCGCGGGTGTCCTCCGTGGTCTTCGGCGCCTTTGAGCCCAAGACGGGCGCGTGCGGCTCGCTTATCGATGTCCTCCGTGCCCCCACCGCCCCCTTTACCCCGCAGGTCCGCGGCGGCGTCCTCGAAGGCGAGTGCGCTGGGTTGCTCCGAAACTTCTTCGACGGCCTGCGCTAAACGTGCGTACACTGGTGGTCATACAACAACTGTCTACTCAAAGGAGTGATTATGGGCGATTTGGAAAACAAGAAGGATGGCCTCGTAGGCAAGGCAAAGGAAGCCTACGGCGAAGCTACCGACAACAAGGACGTAGCTAACGAGGGCAAGGCCGACCAGGTCACCTCCGAGGCTAAGGACAAGCTGTCTGACGCCGCTGAAGGCATCAAGGACAAGGCCAACGAGGTTATCGGTGGCCTGAAGGACGACTAATCCTCGTCCCTCGTTTCCGCATCTCGCTGCGCTGGCACCCCGCCGGCGCAGCGATTTTGTCGCTCGGGCCTACTCCCGTAATCTGGAACGCGGTGGCGTGTCCGAGCGGCCGAAGGTGATCGCCTCGAAAGCGATTGTTGGGTAACCCCCAACCGCGGGTTCAAATCCCGCCGCCACCGCACCGGGATCCCGGCCTGTTTACGCAGGTCGGGATTTTCTTTTGCCCAATTTCCCAGCAGGCGCGCGGAATCCGGCTGGCTGGCCGCCAGCTGTGAAAACTGGGACGCAGGTGGCTTCGTGATAGGGGATTGTGGGGTATGGCCACTACACTAGGGCAAAGTTCAACCCGTCCCCCACGCGAATGCAAAGGTACATCTACCCGTGGCTAAACTGCTTTATCGTCTTGGGCGCTGGTCTTTCCTCCATAAGTGGAAGGTCATCGTGGCATGGCTGCTGCTGCTCGCCGCCGTCGGCGGTGCCGCCGCCTTGCTGATGAAACCGATGACGAGCGAGTTCTCCATCAAGGGAACCCCGTCCATCGACGCCACCTACAAGACTATGGACCTCTTCCCAGAGGGCGGAAACCCTGCCAACTCGCCCTCGGTCAACGTGGTCTTCAAGGCCCCAGACGGCCAGAAGCTTTCTGATCCCGCAAACCGCGAGGCCATCGACGCCACCATCTCCTATCTCGAGGACAACCTGGAGATGGGCGATACCACGCGCTTTGGCAACCCGCTTGAGGTCTCGCCCCGCCTGCAGGACCAGGTGATCCACCAGTTCACGGACATGGGATTGCCGGAAGCATCCGCCCGCGCGGACGCGGACAACCTCGCCATGGTCAATGATGACGAGACCATTGCCTATACCACCTTTAATTTCGACGCCGAGTCGCCCTATAGCGTGGAGCAGGCCGATAAAGACACCGTTACCGAGGCGATGA
This sequence comes from Corynebacterium sp. MSK074, assembly GCF_030229735.1. Lineage (NCBI taxonomy): Bacteria > Bacillati > Actinomycetota > Actinomycetes > Mycobacteriales > Corynebacteriaceae > Corynebacterium > Corynebacterium sp. MSK074. Next base: position 34,989 of record NZ_JASPIX010000008.1, on the reverse strand, counting down.
ATATTGCCCGCGACCGTGGCCTCACGGTAGAAGGCAATGGTGCCGGCTTTGGCGATGAAATCGCGGTCAATTCCACCTCTGAGATCATCGGCCTCGGCGTTGCCTTTATCGTGCTCATCTTTACCTTCGGCTCCCTGGTGGCCTCGGGTATGCCTTTGGTGTCCGCCGTCATTGGCGTGGGACTAGGCGCGCTGGGCATGCTCATTGCCACCCACTGGATTGAGCTCAATAATATGACCCCGGTTCTGGCCATCATGATCGGCCTGGCTGTGGGCATCGACTATGCGCTGTTTATTCTTTCGCGCTACCGCGCCGAGCGCCGCCGCATGGACGGGCCCGATGCCGCAGGCATGGCGGTGGGTACGGCCGGCTCCTCCGTGGTCTTTGCCGGCGCGACGGTCTTTACCGCGCTCTTCGCGCTCATCATTGCGCGCATTGGCTTCCTCACGGCCATGGGCTTGGCCGCCGCCGGCACCGTCGCGATCGCCGTCTTGGTCTCGCTCACGCTCATCCCTGCGATGCTGGGCTTGCTGGGCGATAAGGCCTTCAATGGTCGAATCCCCGGCGTGGCCGGCAACCCGACCCGCAAGGGCAAGCGCCGCCGCGGGCCCACCATGGGCAACCGGTGGGTGCGTTTAGTCCAGAAGGTCCCCGGCCTGGCCATGGCGCTGGTTGTCCTCTCCCTGGGCGCGATGACCGCGCCGGTGCTCGACATGGAACTCGCCCTTCCGGCCGATACCACCTCCAATCCCGATACCACCCAGCGCAAGGCTGCCGACATCATGTCCGAGGGCTTCGGACCCGGCGTCAACGGCCCCTTCCTCGCCGTGGTCGATGCCCATACGGTCAACGCGGATGCCGGCGCCCTTGCCCCGCTTGTCGACGCCCAATCCCAGTCCGAACCAGCCCCCGCGCCCGCCCCCGCACCAGACGCGGAGGCCGCGCCCGAGGGCGCTGCACCAGAGGGCGCTGCACCGGAAGACGTGGCACCGGAGGACGCGGCACCGGAAGACGTAGCCCCTGAGCAGCCGCAGCCGGACCAGCCCGAGGCCGAGCCGGAAATCGCCCCGGCCGCCGAGGTAGTAGACACCTCCGCAGACACTGCGGACAATTCCTCGCCGGAGGATAAGGCCGCGCTCGCGTCCTTCCTGTACACCGCGGACCAGCTCAAGGGGCTGGGCGGTGTGAAGCACGCGCAGATCGTCGGCCTGAGCGAGGACCAGCGCGCCGCGCAGATCATGGTCACCCCAGAAACCGCGCCGACGGACGCCGCGACGGTCAACGTTGCGCACGCGTTGCGCTCGGCCACCAGCGAGATTGAAGACGCCACCGGTACCGATATCGGCTTGACCGGCCTGACCGCCGTGCAGCTCGATATCACCGAGCGCCTCGAGGAAGCCATGGCGCCGTACCTGGCCATCGTCGTAGGCCTGGCCATCGTGCTACTGCTTTTGGTCTTCCGTTCCATCCTGGTGCCGCTGGTTGCGGGCCTGGGCTTCCTGCTGTCCGTCGGCGGCGCCTTCGGCCTGACCGTCCTGGTCTGGCAGGAAGGCCTGTGGGACCTAGTCCCCGCGCCGGGCCCGCTGATTTCCTTCATGCCGATCTTCCTCATCGGCGTGACCTTTGGCCTCGCGATGGACTACCAGGTCTTTTTGGTCACCCGCATGCGCGAGCATATCTCGCGGCATCCGGAGGGCACCGGCGGGCGATATAGCGCCGTCGACGAGGCCACCATCACCGGCTTTACCCAGGGCGCCCGCGTGGTCACGGCCGCGGCCATCATTATGATTTCGGTCTTCGTGGCCTTTATTAACCAGCCGCTGCCTTTCATTCAGATCTTTGGCTTTGCCCTGGCCGCCGGCGTGCTTTTCGACGCCTTCTTTATCCGCATGACCCTCGTCCCCGCCACCATGTTCCTCATGGGCCGCACGACGTGGTGGATGCCAAAGTGGTTGGAGAAGATTCTGCCCACCCTGGATATCGAAGGCACCGCCCTGGAAGAAGAATGGGAAGCTAAACACGCCACCCCAGCCCCTATCCCCGCAGATGAGGAAGAAGAATAGAAATGGACTTGAGCTTCGACGTCGGCAAGCGCCTGCCCGAAGGCCCCGGCAAGCACGGCCGCAGCGGTGTCATCCACACTCCGCACGGTGATATTCACACTCCGGCCTTCATCCCAGTGGCCACCAAAGCCACGGTCAAGACGCTGACCCCGGAACAAATTCGCTCTACCGGTGCGCAGGCCATCTTGTCGAATGCGTACCACCTCTACCTGCAGCCGGGCCACGACATCGTGGACGAGGCCGGCGGCGTGGCCGAGTTTGAAAACTGGCATGGCCCGACCTATACCGACTCCGGCGGATTCCAGGTCATGTCCCTGGGCGTGGGCTTCAAAAAGGTCCTTGCGATGGACGTTGCGGATCTCAGCGATAAGGACATCCGCGCCGCCAAGAAGGAACGCATGGCGCAGGTGGACGAGGATGGCGTGGATTTTAAATCCGTCATCGACGGCTCCAAGCACCGCTTTACCCCCGAGAAGTCCATGCAGATCCAGCACGGGCTGGGCGCAGACATCATGTTTGCCTTCGACGAACTGACCACGCTGGTTGATACGCGCACCTACCAGGAGGAATCCGTCGCGCGCACGCACCGCTGGGCTAAACGCTGCCTGGATGAGCACGATCGCCTCACCCGCGAGCGCGCCCACCGCCCGAAGCAGTCGCTGTGGGGTGTTGTCCAAGGCGCGCAGTACGAGGACCTGCGCCGCCAGGCCACCCGCGGCCTGCTCGACCTCGACCGCGCCGCCCGCGAGGACGGCAAGCGTGGCTTCGGCGGTTTCGGCATCGGCGGCGCACTGGAAAAGGAAAACCTGGGCACTATCGTCGGCTGGGTCTGCGATGAGCTACCCGAGGACAAGCCGCGCCACCTGCTCGGCATCTCCGAGCCGGACGATATCTTCACCGCCGTCGAGGCCGGCGCCGATACCTTCGACTGTGTGGCGCCCACCCGCTTGGCGCGCCGCGGCGGCGTCTACACCTTGGATGGCCGCATGAACCTTACCAATGCGCGCTTCAAGCGGGATTTTGCCGGCGTCGACGAGGAATTCGGCGGCTACGTATCCGAGAATTACTCCCGCGCCTACCTGCACCACCTGCTCAAGGCGAAGGAATTCCTCGCCGGCACGCTGTGCACCATCCACAACGTGGAGTTCATGATTCGCCTGGTGGATAATATCCGCGCCGCCATCGACGGCGGCTACTACGAGGCCTACCGCGATGAATTCCTCGGCCGGTACTACGCCGGCAAGTAGTCCTCGCGCTTCTTCACCCACTGAATGACCGCGGCCGTCACCGGCAGCATGACGGCCTCCATCAGGGTCTTCCACACAAAGCCCACGAGGACGTAATTGATAAATCCGCCCACGGTGTCTACGCCGATGACCGGTGCGGCGATGGCGCAAAAGAGCAGCGTATCGCCGAACTCGCCCACCACAGTGGAGGCGATAAGCCGCGCAAAGAGGCCCTTTTCGCCCGAGCGCTTCTTCATCGCGGTCAGCGTCCAGGCATTCAGCAGCTGGCCCACCAGGTAGCCGGCCAGCGAGGCGGCCAGGATCTGCGGCATCAGGCCGAGCGTGGCAGCGAAGGCCTCCTGGCCCTCGTAGAAATCGGCCGCCGGCAGCCAGATGGCGATATAGAAGCACACGGCCGCCAGAATGGCCATCGCGAAGCCGATATAGACCGCGCGCCGGGTGGACTTGAAGCCATAGCACTCCGAGAGCACATCGCCGACGATATAGGCCAGCGGGAAGAGGAAGAAGGCGCCGTCGGTGACCAGCGGGCCGAGCTGGACGCCCTTGGTGGCGTTGATATTAGAAATCAGGAACGTCACCACGAACACGGTGACCAGCCAGGGGTAGAGAGTGGAGCGGACGGGAATGAAGCGCACCTCAGCGCCGTTCGATTTTTCCATGCCTGCCATTGTGCCAGCCCGTAGACTGTGGGCATGAATTCCGCGACCACCGGCGCCGGCCGCTACGCGCCAAGCCCCTCCGGCGATCTGCACTTTGGAAACCTCCGCACGGCGCTTCTGGCGTGGCTTTTCGCCCGGTCGACGGGCAGGCGCTTTGTGGTGCGCGTGGAGGACATCGATAAGCAGCGCTCCTCCCAGGAGTCGGCCGAGCGCCAGCTCGCGGATCTGCGCGCGCTCGGGCTGGACTGGGACGGCGAGGTCATCTACCAGCACGACCGCGACGCCGCCTATGAGCAGGCTCTGGCCCAGCTGCCCACCTACGAGTGCTATTGCTCCCGCAAGGATATCCGCGAGGCCTCCCGCGCCCCGCACGCCATTCCCGGCCAGTACCCGGGCACCTGCCGCAACCTCACCGAAGACCAGCGCGCGGCCAAGCGCGCCGAGCTTGCGGCCCAGAATCGCCAGCCCGCCCTTCGCCTGCTTGCCGACGCCCCCACATTCACCATCCACGACGCCCTCCACGGCACCTATACGGGCGACGTGGATGACTTCATCCTGCGCCGCGGCGGCCAAGACACTGGCTGGGCCTATAACCTGGCCGTCGTCGTCGACGATGCCTACCAAGGAATCGACCAAGTGGTCCGCGGCGATGATCTGCTCTCCTCCGCGCCGCGTCAGGCCTACCTCGCCTCGCTGCTCGGCATCGAACCGCCGGAGTATATCCACGTCCCGCTCGTACTCAATGCATCCGGCGAGCGCCTGGCCAAGCGCGATGGGGCGGTGACCATGCGGGAGATGGGGGAGGAGGGGGACGTCGTCAAGCAGCTGGCGGCCTCGCTGGGGTACGAAGCCCACAGTGCTGCGGATCTGCTCGCGCAATTCGCGCCTGACCGCCTCAGCCCGGAGCCTTATATCTGGCGGGGGTAAAATCTGGGCCCATGGACGTTCTTCTGGTGCTCATTGGGCTCATGCTGCTGACCGTGTTCGTCGTCGCCATCGGTGACAAGGTTGGGCTGCCATGGCCGGCGTTGCTGACGATCATTACCGCCTGCGCCGTCTTCGTGCCCGGTCTGCCCCAGTTCGAACCGCCTACCGAGCTCATCCTGCCCATCTTCCTGCCGCCGCTGCTGTGGGCGCTGGCCCGGCGCACCTCCTGGGGTGTTATCCGCGAGCAATGGGTGACCATCCTGAGCCTGTCCGTGCTGCTGGTGGTCGCCACCACGCTGGCCGTTGGCTTCACGGCCTATGCCTTCCTGCCCGGCATCAGCCTGGCCGCGGCCATCCTTATCGGTGCGGCCATCGCCCCGCCGGACCCCGTTGCCGTTGACGCCGTGGCCGAGCCCGCCGGCATCCCGCGCCGCATCATTACCACCTTGCAGACCGAGGGCCTATTTAACGACGCCGCCTCCATCGTTGCCTTCAATCTCGCGCTGACGGCCGTAACCCAAGGCGATGAGCTTTCCTTCGGCGGCGGCGTGCTCAACTTCTTCTACTCCGCATTCGTCGCGGGCGGCCTGGGGTGGGTCGTCGGCCGGCTGGTGGCGCTGTTTATCACCCATGTCCACGACGTCACCGCGCGCAACGCGCTGACCTGGGTGACGCCGTTTGCGGTCTACCTCATCTCGGAGGAACTCGGCGCCTCCGGCGTTATCGCCGTAGTCATTGCGGCCGTGGAGCTTAATTCCCGTGCCGATATTCAGGCCGAGGACCGCCTGTCCGGCCAGGCCTTCTGGGAGACCATCGAGCTGCTCTTTACCGGCGTGGCTTTCGGGCTCATTGGCCTGACGGTCAATACCGCCATCGGTGAAGTGGGCTCGGACCTGTGGCACTCCGTGGTGGTGGGCGTCATCTTGTCCCTTGTGGCCTTCGTCGTCCGCTTGGTGTGGATGTACATCTATTACCGCATCAACGTCTCCCGCGGCCGCCCGCGCGTGGCGCCGCTGCGCCTGCAGGAGGTGCTGCTGATGACGTGGTCCGGCATGCGCGGCCTAGTCACCTTGGCGCTGGTTTTGTCCATCCCGGCCGGCGTGTTCAGCTTTCACCACGAGCTGGCGGTCATTGCACTGACCGTCTTGCTGGTCACGATGGTGGTGCCCGGCCTGCTGCTGCCGTGGCTGATGGAGCGCCTTGACCTGACAGAGGCCTCCCAAATCGCCAGCGATAAGATGCGCGCCGCCGTGGTGGCCCGCGCGCGTGCGGCCAGCATCGAGGCCCTGTCGCACTTCCGGCCGGACGGCCACATTACTGCCGACGCCGAAAAGGTCGACCCCGAAATTTCCGCCAACGTGATTCAGTGGTTCGAAGACCGCCTGGGCGATGGCGAGGATGTTTCCGATGACTCCCGCTGGCAGCGCGCCTGGCAGGCCCGCCACGTGGTGTTGGAGGCCCGCCGGACCGCCCTGGCGGCCGCACAGGAGGAGCTGCTGCGCATGCGCGGCTACCGGGCCTATAATCCGGCCATCGTGGATGAGGTGCTCGAGGAAATTGACCGCATGGTCTTGGGCACCAAGCGCCACTAGGCTGGGCGGCATGGATCCTTTCGATTATGCGCAGCTTGAGGACGCTCTGGATTACCTCTACGACTTCCTTGACCAGGACCTAGCGGACCGCGTGCGCGCCGAGCGCGAATATGTTCCAGCAGGGCTGGAGGGCTTGCTTGCCGACGACTCCCTCGACGACTACGTCTGGCTCTGGATCAAGGACCCAGGCCCGAACGGATTCCGGCAATACCTGCGCGATGGCGGCTATTCCGAGGCCGAGGTCTCCCAGGCTTTCCTCTGGGCGCGCACCGAGTGGGGGATGAATACGCCGCCACACGTCGCATGGCTTAAGGCGGATGGCTACGAGCCGCCGGTCATCGATTAGGGGTAGCGGCGTCGGCAAGCGCGGCCGCGCGCCCGTATACAACAAAAATCCCGGCTCCATGCTGTGTAGCAGGAGCCGGGATTTCCTTTGGCGGAGGATGTGGGATTTGAACCCACGAGGGGCGTGAACCCCGCACGCGTTCCAGGCGTGTGACATAGGCCGCTAGTCGAATCCTCCGAGAAGAAACATTAGCAGCCGTGGCAATTATTTTACCAATCGCCAGGTCAGGGCCTATTTTCGGCGATCTAAAGCCGTTTTGTGTCGAATGGTCCTTGGTCCGCGCGCCGGCGGGTGGTGGCAGCCCGTGCGGCTGGAGGTCCATTTGGCTAAACCGGTGCGCGGGCGTTAAAGTATGGGGCAGGATTCCGCGTGGCGTCCATCCTCTGAACTCCCCCAGGGCAGGAATGCAGCAAGGGTCAGGAGGCTCTGGCGGGTGCGCGGGGTCCCCTTTTTGTATGGCGTGCGTTACTATTGGGGGCTAAAAGTCGCCCTATACATGGAAGGTAGACATACGCATGTCGCTTCTTACTTTGGAATCGTCCGAACTCGCGGAGCTCGCTGCCCAGGTCCGTAAAGACTACGAGGACCTTAAGGCTAAGGGCCTGAAATTAGATCTGACCCGCGGAAAGCCGGCCAAGGCACAGCTGGACCTCTCCAATGATTTGCTGGCGCTGCCCGGACTAGGCCATTACACCGATGCGGCCGGAAACGACCTGCGTAATTACGGCAACCAAAAGGGCATCAAAGAACTGCGCGATATCTGGGGCAAGCTGACCAACATGGACCCAGAGCTGCTGATTGCCGCAGACTCGTCCTCGCTGAACATCATGTTCGACCTGATCTCTTGGGCGTTTCTCTTCGGCACCAATGATTCCGCACAGCCGTGGAGTAAGGAAGAAAAGCTCAAGTGGATCTGCCCGGTGCCGGGCTACGACCGTCACTTTGCCATCACGGAGCAATTCGGCTTCGAGCTGGTCACGGTGCCAATGGAGGAGGACGGGCCGGATGTAGAGGCCGTCGAAAAGCTGGTAGCGGATCCGGCAGTCAAGGGCATGTGGGTAGTGCCGATGTTCGCTAACCCCACCGGCGCCGTGATTTCTGAAGACAAGGCCCGCCGCCTCGCCCGCATGGAGGCCGGCGCGCCGGACTTCCGCATCGTGTGGGATAACGCCTACGCCGTGCACACCCTGACCGAGGACTTCCCGGAAATCCTGCCGATTCTGGATATCGCTGCGGAAGAAGGCAACCCGAACCGCTTCTGGGCCATGTCTTCGACCTCGAAGATCACCTTCGCGGGCGCGGGCGTGGGCTTCTTCGGCACCTCGGAGGACAACCTCGAGTGGTACCTGGAGCACGCCGGCATCCGCGGCATCGGCCCCAATAAGATTAACCAGCTGGCACACCACGAGTTCTTCGGCTCTGCCGAGGGCGTGCGCGCCGTGATGCGCCGCCACGCAGCGCTGATTAAGCCCAAGTTCGATGCCGTGCTGCGCATCCTGGACAAGCGCCTCGGCGAGTACGAGGTGGCGCAGTGGACCAACCCGAAGGGCGGCTACTTCATCTCCCTCGACGTCGTCGACGGCACCGCCAACCGCGTCTGGGAGCTGGCGCGCGATGCCGGCATCCTGCTCACCCAGGCCGGATCCGCCTACCCTTATGGCCAGGACGACAATGACCGCAATATCCGCCTCGCCCCAACCCTGCCGCCACAGGAGGAGGTCGAGGCCGCGATGGACGGCGTTGCCACCTGCGTCCTGCTCGCCGCCGTGGAGAAGCTGGGGGCCTAAAATCAACGCCGACGAGTCTGCCCTGTGGCTGAGCGAGATTATCCCGGCGCCGCTGGAGTTCCGCTACGTCGATAAGCGCCGGCTAGGCCTTGCCTCGCTTGCCGACGCCCAATCGCTCGCCCTTACCACCACCTTCAACACCACCGACACCGGCCTGCAAAGCCAAGATGACGGTGCCGATGTGCGCTGCGAGCTGCTTACGGTGGCACGCACCGGGCAGCCCGAGGTGGCCGCCGCCATCAACGCCGCGGCCGACACCTTCGAGAAGGCCGGCGGCCTGCTGCCGGCGCAGCCGGGCGTGATGCTGCCGTCCATCCTCGACGTCCCAGATATCACCGTGCACCACGGACTGTTCATCGCGCCGTACCTGTGGGGCGGGCAGACCCCGCAGTTTCGCGAGGAGGGCCGCCTGACCCTCATCTTGCAGCTGGTCATGCTGACGGATTCGGAATATGCGTTTGGGGTAGAAGAGGGCGTCGGCAAGCTGCAAGGAGCGGTGGCCGAGCAGGGCATTGACCTGCTGGACTGGTCGCGCGAGGGTTAGCCGGTAAACTGGCTAACCGTGGCTTTATACCGGAAATATCGTCCAGCAACGTTCGCGGAGGTCGTGGGCCAAGAGCAGGTCACCACGCCGCTATCCGCCGCCCTTGACGCAGGGCGCATCAACCACGCCTACCTCTTTTCCGGCCCGCGCGGCTGCGGCAAGACCTCCTCGGCGCGGATTATGGCCCGCTCGCTCAACTGCGAGCACGGGCCGACCTCGACGCCGTGCGGCAAATGCGATTCCTGCGTCTCCCTCGCCCCCGGCGGCCCCGGCAACCTGGACGTGACGGAGCTCGACGCCGCCTCGCACAACGGCGTGGAGGACATGCGCGAGCTGCGCGACCGCGCCTACTACGCGCCGGCCGAATCGCGCTACCGCATCTTCATCATTGACGAGGCGCATATGATCTCGCCCTCCGGTGCGAACGCACTGCTCAAGGTCGTGGAGGAGCCGCCCGAGCACGTCATTTTCATCTTCGCGACCACGGAGCCGGAGAAGATCATCGGCACCATTCGCTCGCGTACCCACCACTATCCCTTCCGCCTGCTGACCCCGCCGGCCATGAAGGGCCTGCTGCAGCGCACCGTCGAGTCCGAGGGCGTGCAGGTCGAGGACGCCGTGTACCCCATGGTCATTGAGGCGGGCGGCGGTTCCCCGCGCGATACTTTGTCTCTGCTGGACCAGCTGCTGGCCGGCGCCGGGCCCGATGGCCTGACCTACGACCTTGCCCGGCCGCTTTTGGGTGTCACCGATGTCTCGCTGCTTGACGACGCCATCGAAACCCTCGCCAACCAAGACAAACCCGGCCTCTTCGCGATGGTCGACCACGTCATCGAGGCCGGCCACGACCCGCGCCGCTTCGCCGTCGATTTGCTCGACCGTTTGCGCGATTTGATGATTCTGCAGGCCGTGCCCGGCGCCATCGACGCCGGCCTCGTCTCCGCGCCCACCGACCGCGCTTCCGTGCTCACCGCCCAAGCGCAGCGTTTTTCCGGACCGCAGCTGACTTACCTGGCCTCCACGGTCAACGACCGCATCAGCGACCTGACTGGTGCGACTTCACCGCGCCTGCTGCTAGAAATCATGTGCGCGCATCTGCTTATCGGGTCCACCGGTCCCGCTGCCGCCGCACCTGCAGCGGCTCCCGCTCCCGCCCCCGCTGCCAATGCTGCCGCGGCCTCGCCCGCGCCGGCTGGCCCTGCGACCCCGGGCGGTGCTCCCGCGGCCAACTCTGCCGTCGCCGGTGCTCAAGACCCCCAGTCCGCCGCTGCTGCTATCATCGCTCGCCGCCGCGCCAAGTCCCAGGAGCAGCAGGCTTCTACCCCTTCTTCTGCTCCAACCTCTGCACCGGCCGCTCAGCCGCAACCGCAGGTCCCGTCCCAACCGGAATCGCAACCGGATGCGCAGCCGAAGGCGCAACCCGAGCAGCCGGCAGCCGCCGAGGCGCACAGCACGCAGAAGCCTCAGAACCAAGAGCCGCAGCCGAAACCGCAGCAGCAAGAGGCTGGGGACCCGTGGCAGCGTGAGCGGAAAATCCCGCAGGCAGAGGTGTCCGAGCAGCAATCGGCGCAGTCGGCGCAGAGCGAGGCGCCGCACTCAGCGCCGACTCAGGAGAAGCATCGCGAGCCACTGGAGAAGCCCGTGCCAGCCCGTGCAGAGGAATCTGCCCAGGAAACCAAGCCGGAATCTGGGGCGGAGTCTGGCGCAGAGAAGGCGTCGGAAATGGCGCAGCCGCAGGCGGCGGAGGAGCCGGCGGGCGACTTCGCAGAGGCCGTGAGGGAGAAATGGGTGGCGTTGAGGGGGAGCGTCGGAAAGCGGAATAAGGTGGCCGAAATCATGCTGGCCGAAGCCCGCGTGCTTGGCTTCCGCGATGGCACCCTGACGCTGGGACACACCACCGGCGCGCTGGCCGAGCGCATCAACGCGCCCGCCAATAACGCCGTCATCGTGGAGGTGCTCAAGGAGGAGTTCCAGCGCGATGTGGCCGTGACCTGTGTGGTGGGTACCGACCCGAAGACCGCCGGTTTCGATGCCCCGCGGCCGCCGCAGAGCAAAGAAGCGTGGAAGCCTAATCCGCCGGCGCGCGAGCCTGCCGACGACCAGGAGGCGGAGAGTAAACCGGAAAGCGCGCCCGGGTGGCGCTCGCGCATCGCACGGGCGACGCAGGCTGCCAAGCAGCGCGATGAATCGCAGTTCAGCAACGGCGTGCCGCTGCCGCCCGAGCCTGAGCCGGACTTTGCCGCTCCGCCCGAGGAGCCGCCGGCCTATACCCGCGACGACGAAGAGCGCGACATGATGGAGGCCGCGCAGTCCACCGGCGAGATGGATCATCGCAGCGCTACCGAGGTAGCTATGGAGCTGCTGGAGCGCGAGCTGGGCGCCCGGCGTGCCTAACCGGCAAGCACGGTACACTCGGGCGGTAGCGAAATTTACAGTTGAATTAGAAAGGAAACAACATGGCTGACCAAGACCCAATGCAGCAGGCAAATGACATGAACGACCTCATCGCGCAGGCCGCGCAGGTGCAGGCGGACCTGCAGAAGGCGCAGGAAGAAATCCTCGCCACCAACGTCGAGGGCCAGGCAGGCAACGGCCTGGTTAAGGTGACCATGACCGGCGGTGCCGAGCTCGTGGACCTGCAGATCGATAAGTCTGTCGTGGACCCAGAGGACGTCGACACCCTGCAGGACCTGGTCATGGGAGCGTTCAAGGAGGCCCACGCTGCGGCCGGCCGCCTGGCACAGGAAAAGATTGGCCCGCTGTCCCAGGGCATGGGCGGCCAGGGTGGTCCGTCTTTTGAGGATGTCTTCGGCGGCAACCAGTAGCCCGCGCGATACGATAAAAGGCCGTTGCCCCGGGTGGGGCCGCGGCCTTTTGCTGATTTGGGAGTAATTGATGTTTGAAGGACCTCTGCAAGACCTCATCGACGAGTTTTCGCGCCTGCCGGGCATCGGCCCGAAGTCGGCGCAGCGCATCGCGTTTCACGTTTTGCACATGGAGCCCGAGGACATCGAGCGGCTGCAGAACGCATTGGGCGCGGTGCGCGATGGCGTGACCTTTTGCCGCATCTGCTGCAATATTTCCCGCGAGGATGTCTGCCGCATCTGCATTAATTCGCAGCGCGACGCCTCGACCATTTGCGTGGTGGAAGAGCCGAAGGATATCCAGGTCATCGAGCGCACCGGCGAGTATGAGGGTCGCTATCACGTTTTGGGTGGCGCGCTGGATCCGCTGGCGAATGTGGGCCCGCGCGATCTGAATATTTCCACGCTGCTACAGCGCCTAGGCGGCGTGCTGCCGGATCGCGAGCTGGCGGATTCCACCCCTGAAGCCCCGCTTTACGACGCCACCCCCACCATCCACGAAGTTATTCTCGCCACCGACCCCAATACCGAGGGCGAGGCCACCGCCGCATACCTGGTGCGGTTGCTGCGCGACTTCCCTGATTTGAAGATCACCAGATTGGCCTCCGGCATGCCGCTCGGAGGCGATCTGGAGTTCGTGGACGAGCTCACCTTGTCCCGCGCGCTCTCTGGCCGCCTGACCATTTAACGCGGGGAATCCGCAAGCGCGGGCTAGGGGACGGCGGCCGTGGGCCCGGTTCGCGCGCGGCCGGTGAACACCGGCGGGCCGTGCGCTCTGCTGGCCGTCCCGTTATCTGCGCTGCTGTGTATACCGCTGTGGCCGCTATGCATGCTGCTATGCGGGCTGCTAGGCATCGCGTTGTGCCGGCTGGCGGGCGGGAGCCAAGCGATTCGACCGCGAATGCGCGCCATCCGGCCGCGGCCCGGCAGGCCGTTGATGGAGTTGTGATACGGGCAGAGCAGCGTCATGTTTTCGGGGTGGGTGAGGCCGCCGCGGGAGTATTCGATGAGGTGGTGGGCTTGGCATTCGGAGGCGGGGCGTCGGCAAGCGGGCCAGGCGCAGCGGGCGCCTTCGGCCTCGAGCATGCGACGCTGCTTAGGGGAGGCATGCCGGGTGCGGTAGAGATTGACGGGGCCGCGCTCGGGGTGGATGAGCGTGAAAAGGCCGGCGCCGGCTAGGGTGCGGCGGACGAGTTCGGCGCCGGTGATGGTCGCGCCATTGGTCATCGCGAGACGGATGTCGTCGCCGTCGCCTGTCAGGATTTTCAGGTAATCCGGCAGCTCGATGATGACATTGGTGGTCACGGTCGCGGGCGCGGCGGCGCGGGAACCGGTGAGCCAGGCCAGCGGGTCGGACTTGGCGGCGGCCCAGATATCGGCCATCTGCGCGGCGGGGCCGGTGAAACTCAGAGTAGTTTTCTCGCCGTGCATGATGCGGCGGCCGCCGTCCTCGCGCTCGGGCGGCGGGTTGATTTCGCGCAGCAGCCGAGTCGCCGCGCGCGAGACCTGCGCGGTGGTGCCGGCGGTGGCGCACAGCTTCTCGCGAAATTGCCAGCGTTTGGTGGGGTCAGAAATGCCGCGCGAGCGGCGGGCGATGAGCGCGAGGGTCTCCAGGCTGTGTTGGTTGCGGCGCGCGGCGGCCAGGGCGCGGGATTGGTAGCGCGAGTGGCTGGTGGGCGAGAGGAAGGCCGCGGCGGTGCGGCGCAGGGTGCGCGCTTGGTCCGCGGGCAAGGGCAGGCTGGAGGCGGCGTGGGCCTCTTCGAGAAGTTCCACGCCGCGCTTAGCGATATCGCCCAGCTGCTCCAATAACGTCATGCCCCGCAGCCTATGGGCGGGGGCACGCGGCTACAAGGGGTGGCGACCGAGCCTGTGGATAACTCGGGGTTGTGGGGCCGCCGGGCGAAGTTATCCACAGGTGTGGGCCTATCTTTGGGAGCGCGGGGGCTCGGAGGCGTTGAAACGTTCGACGCGCAGGCGGTCGACGGCCGGGATATCAATCGGCTCGAGGTCGGCGAGGGGCACACCCATGGCTTGGGCGAGGAGGAGATCCGCCAACTGCGGGTTTCGGGCCAGTGCTGGGCCGTGCATATAGGTGGCGATGACGCTGCCTTGGACGGCGCCTTCGTAGGTGCGCTGGGCGGAGCCGTCGCTGAGATCGGCGGTGGCGGCTTGGTCGGCGTTGCCATTGCCACGGGTGAGCGTGCCGAGCGGCTGCGCGGACGGGCCGAGGATGGTGGCACCCAGGTGGTTTTCAAAGCCGGTCAGCGGCTCGGTGAGGTCCGCGGTGACACCGGCGCGGGTGGGCTCGGAGGCTACCTCGCCGATGGCGCGGTCCTGCATGCCGGCCGTGGTGGCGTCGAGCAGCCCGACGCCGTCGACGATGCGGCCGGAGGCGCGGAAGGATTCGCCCAGGACCTGCAGGCCGGCGCAAATGGCAAAAATGGGGCGGCCAGCGTTAGCGGCGCGGGTGAGGCCGCCATCGGAAATCAGGTGGTCCGCGGCCAGGATCTGCGCGGTATCTTCGCCGCCGCCGAGGGTGTAGATATCCAGCGTCTCGGGCACGGGCTCGCCCAAGCGGATGGGGTGAATCTCCGCCTCGAAGCCGCGCATGCGGGCGCGCTGGCGCAGGACGAGGGCGTTGCCGTCGTCGCCGTAGGTACCGAGGACGTCGGGAAGCACTAGGCCGATATTAAGCATTGGTGGCCTCCTTGGAAAGCGCCTTCTTCAAATCGCGGAAGGCGGTGTAGTTGGCGAGGACCTCGATACGGCCCTCCGGGCAGGCGGCGAGCGCGTCCATCGGGTCCGGGATGAGCTCGTGGGAGATATCGGCGTAGACCAGGCGCACAGCGAGATCGGTGCCGCGCTCGCCGGCGGCCTTGACGCTTAAGCCGTTGAAGCCTTCGAATTTCACGTCCCACAGCCAGGACATGTCGATGCCATCGGCCACCTGGCCGTTGGTGGCGATGACCAGGCCATCGGCGCTGCGGTCCACCATGGACAGGGCTTCTTGCCAGCCGGCCGGGTTCTTGGCCAGCAGCAGGCGAATTTCGCGGCCCTTCCAGTGGATGGTGGAGTAGCGGCCGGCGACGTCGTCGATGCCTTCGGCGGCCGCAATGGCCTTATCGAGGTCCACACCGAAGCCCTGCACGGCTGCGGCGATGGCTTGGGCGGCGTTGCCCCGGTTCGCGCGGCCGGGCAGCGCCAGGTTCAGCGGGCGCTTGGCGGTCGGGGTGATGATGCCCCGCTTATCGACGCCCCAGGTAGGCTGCGGCCGGCGGAATTCGCGGCCGTCGGCAAGCGGCTTAACGGCGTACCAGTCATCTTCGGTGCGCACGACGTGCCCGCCGGTGCGCGGGCAGGTGACGGAATCGCCGAGCCAGCCGGCGCCGGCCGAGACCCAAATGACATTCTTGGCGTCATAGGCCACGGAGGTCATGAGCACGTCGTCGCAATTGGCGATGACGAGCATGTCTGGGTGAGCCTCCACGGCGCCGCGCAGTGCGCGCTCAATCTTGTTGATTTCGCCCACGCGGTCCAGCTGGTCGCGGGTGAGGTTGAGCAGGACCAGGGCCTGCGGGTTGAGGTTATCGGCCACGTGGGGCACGTGGAGCTCGTCCACCTCGAGGACCAGGTGCGAGGCGTCTTTGCCGGCCATGAGCGCGGAAATGATGCCGGCGTCCATGTTGTCGCCGCCGTCGTTGGTGGCTACGGTGTGCTCGGCGCGAACCGCGGCGGCCAACATGCGGGTGGTAGTGGACTTGCCGTTGGTGCCGGTAACCAGCACGGCCGGGCGCCCACCGCCCAGGTTGGTCATGATGGAAGGGTCAATGGCATTGGCGATTAGACCACCGATCATTCCGCCGGCGCCACGGCCGGTGGCGCGGGAAGCGGTGGTGGCCAGCTTCGCGGCGGTAGTGGCGGTGGTGGTGCGCAACTTCTTCAGCGCACCCGGGACTCTAAAACTCATGTCCCCTAGGGTAGTCGGGCGGGCGGCTTAGTCGTTCTTTTTTCCCGCCGAGCCGCCAGAATTTCGTCGGCCTCTGCCGCGGCCACCGCGGCCGCCGCGGCGCCGGCGCCGCTTGTTGTTCTTACCGCCGCCCTTTTTGTTGTGCTGCGGTGAGCGTTGGGCCCGCGGCGCAGGCTTAGCGGATTCGGGTGCGGGCTCGGCGTCTTCGATGCGCGTGAGGGCGTCAAGAAACGCGGCATCCGACATCAGCGGAATGCCCTTGCGGTGGGCATGCATGGGCTTTCCCACCAGATCCGTGGTGACATTGCAGACTACCAGGGAGGACTCGCGGGTAAGCTTTTCCGAATAATTGAGCTCCTCGCGCATGAGCGCGGCGATGATGGTGTCCGGATCCTCGAGGATTTCCGGTGCGACCACGATCTCCATGCCGCGGCGCAGCTCCTTGCCCGGTTCGTATTTGCCGGGATTGTGGTGCTGGACGGGGGCCTCGGCGGCGTCGACGCGCACGTGGGAGCGTTGCAGGCCGAAGCGATCGGCGCGCACGTCTTCGGGCGCATAGCTGCGCACAGTTCCGCCTTCTTGCTGGCGGTAGAGCGCGATGAGCAGCTCGGTGTTCTCGCGTGAGGTTTCCGGCTCGGGCCGGCCGGCGCGCTCCACCGAGGCTTTCGGCGTGGCGTCCAGGCCGCTCTGCTTGGCGACGCCCCCTAAACGCACATCATTCGACCGCACCTGCTGCGCATAAGAGGTGGCCAAGGTATCGATAATGCGAACCGGTGTGGGGACGTGTCCGACCTTTTGGCGGCGCCGGCGGCCCTTGTTGCGGCCGCGGTTGCGGGCGCGATTTTGGCGGGCGGCGGCCATCATGGCGCGGCGGGCCTCGGCGACGATAAAGCCCCAGGTATAGGGGAGATCGTGGACGATGAGCGTGCGGCCATCGATAAGCTTGTCCAGCGATTTAAGGATTTTGCCAAAGGCGGGAGCCTGCTCAATATCGGTGGTGCTCAGCCCGTGGAGGTGGCGCGGGCCGGCATCGATATCGGGCTTGAGGACGGCGTGGAAGAGCTGGCCGTGGTTGCCGGCGTCGTTGAATGCGATGGCGTCGATAGTCACGATGCGCCCGGTGCTGGGGTGGATGCCGGTGGTCTGTAGGGTCAGCGCCACGTAGGGGTAGTCGGCCGCATCGGTGGATGAGTCGGCTTGCTGCGGCTGCTGTGGCTTCTGGTTAGCCGCTTTCGGCGCGGCAGGTCGCTCGTGGCGGGCAGATGGGTGCGGCTTTGGCTTTGGTATCGGCTTGGGTTTTGCGGCGTCCGGTTCGCCGGACGGTCGCACCGCGCGGCGCGGCCGGGCGCGTCGCTGTTCTGCGCCCGGTTTGGGCGCTGTGGACCTGGCCGCGTGGCGCGAAGCCACCGTCGCGGGCGACGGCGCTGGGGCCGACGCCGGCGTGTGCTGCGGGGAGGGGCCAGGTGTGTTGTTCATTAAACTCAGTGTAGTATCCCGCATTTCGTGCAGGGGGACAGGGCGCGCCGCTTAATTTTCGGCGACGATGACGATGACCTTCGGCGGGGTCGTTGGCTCCTCGGGCTCTTCAGGTCGCCCCGGTTCCTCCGACTGCTGCGGCTCCTCCGGCTCGAGCGGTACCAGGGGCACCTCCGGTTCATCCGGTGCGCCGCGGTCCGTAGTAGGCAGTGCCGGTTCAGGCTCTACGGTGATCTCTGGTTCTGGCTTCGGGGTGGGTTCGAGTTCAGAGCCAGGGATCGTCGTCGTAGGTGCAGTGGTCTCCGGCTCTGGCGTTGGTTCGAGCTCGGAACCTGGGATAGTGGTATCCGGCGCCGGCTCAGGCTCGGACTCCGAGGTCAGCAACGGAGACGTCGTCGTAGGCGCGGTCGACTCCGAGGGCTTTGGTTCCGAAGATTCAGGCGCTGAGGTGGGCGTAGACGGGTCTGCAGCCTGGGTCGGCTCAGACGTTGGTTCGCTCGTGGCAGAACTGGTGGCGGAGCTGGAAGGCTCTGCGGTCTGCTTTTCCGTCGAGGCTGCGGTGGTAGTTTCAGTCGTCGTTTCCTCGGAAGTTGTCTTTTCCGAGGTAGACGCGCTTGAGGTCGGCAGATCGGAAGGCTCGGCAGACTGGGAGGACGAGGAGGTTGCGGTCGGTGCCTTGGCCGCTACCTGGGGTGCGGGTTCCGAGCTGGAGGATGGCGTCGAGGCAGGCGTGGTCCGAGACGGTGCCGGTGCCGGTGCCGGTTCCGGGGCTGGGGCCGAGGCGACGTCATTTGCTGCGGCCATGGCGGCAGCGGCCGCGGCGGAGGCAGCGCGGGAAATTGCCTGGGAATCCTCGCCGTGGTGGCCGCCGCGGGGTTCGCTGTGGTGGCCACGTCGGTTGTCGGCGGCAGGGGCCTGGGTGCGGTCAGCGTGAGGAGAATGCGTCGCGCTGGGCTTCTTCGTGGTTTGCGAAGTGGAGGGGGCGTCGGCAAGCGGGGGCTGAGCTG
This sequence comes from Corynebacterium sp. MSK074, assembly GCF_030229735.1. Lineage (NCBI taxonomy): Bacteria > Bacillati > Actinomycetota > Actinomycetes > Mycobacteriales > Corynebacteriaceae > Corynebacterium > Corynebacterium sp. MSK074. The sequence goes on along the minus strand of NZ_JASPIX010000008.1, from coordinate 16,510 downwards.
CGGTACCGCTGGTGGGGCCGGCATCGTGGATGCGCGGCGTGGCGGGGTGCGCGGGGCGCTTGGGGCCATTGCCGTCGAAGTGGGAAGAATCGCGGGAGGAATGGTTGTCTTCCGGAGCGGGCGCGGTGGAATGCGTGTTGGTGTCTGAAAGGGCTTCGTCCTCGCTCAGCAGGTTGGTGGCTACGGTGGCACCGCCACCAACGAGCACGGCGACGCCGGCTGCGGCCAGCAGGTTCGATGTCACGGCACCGGATGCGCCGGCAGCAGAGGCGACGCTGAAGCCGCTGGCTGCGGAGGTGCCGGCGGTAGAGACACCGGTAGCGGGGCCGCCGGGGACAGCGGATGCAGCCTGAGCGCGAGCTGCGGTAGCAGCGGACATGATGGCGGTGCCACCGGCGACGACGCCCAAAATTAGGCCCGCGTGGTGCTTGTTGGCGGCGTTATGCGCATAAATGGTGAGCGCGGGGCGGTCATCGGCGTTGTAGTGGAAGTAACCGTGGGCAATGGCGAGGCGGCCGGTCTTGGTGCAGTCGAGGACGGCGGGGGCGATCTCGCGGGCGGCTTCCCGGGGAAGGGAGCCTAAGAAGGTGCTATTGATATAGACGTCGACGGTATTGCGGCGCAGGAAACCGCGGGTGCGCAAAGAAACGAGGTAGTGCTCGTCGGTGTGCGGAAAGGCGGTGACGTCCTTGGAAAACTCCGTCAGCGTGGCGGTGGTCTCGCCGGGCAGCATGGTCCAGCGCTGCGCCGGCGGGTTATTGGCGGGAATGCACAGGTGCGGCGCCGGCAGGAGCAGGTTCAGTGTGGGCCAGTCTTCCCCAGAGGCATCCGTCATACTCACATGGGCGGTGGCGCGTGGGTGCAGGCCGGCGCTGAGAATCCAGTCAAAGAGGGCATAGGCCTGGGAATCGGCAGCACTGAGGTGGCCCACAAGAGAGTCACCGATCCGAATCGCGAAGCCTTCCTCGGCGGTGCGGGGGCCGAGCTCCGCGGAAAGGTAACCGTTTTCCGCGGCTGTGGATTCGAGCAAATCGCTGAAAATCTCCGGCGACACATCCGCAATAGGCAGGTTATGGATCACGCCAAAACCGTGGTCAGGGACCACGTAGGTGGCGGAATCCAGCGAAGTCATTGGGGCCTTTCCATGCGAAACAATAGTAACTTCGCATTTTAAGCACCGCTAGGGGCGTTTTCCAATTTCCCAACCCGGCGAGAAAGGGATGTTATCCTGCCCAAAAGTTCCTACAGAATAAAAATAAGTACGGCGATAAGCACCGCAATTACCAGAAGGGCAATGAGGGTAGGCCACCACTGCTGGCGGCGCGGTGTGGAGTCATCGACGTTGACGGCGCGAAAGCTTGTGGTTTCGAAGGTTTCGGTGGCGGCGGGGGAGGTAGGGGTGGCGTCGGCAAGCGAGGCTTCCTTTGAATCCGGCAGCGGCGCACCCGCATAAATACTGAGCACCCGGCCGGTGCTGCGCGGCGCATGGTAGGCATGGGCCAGGGTTGTGCCCTGCTTGGCGACGTCCACCCCATCCAGCCGCCCCACCCACTGCGGGCCCAAATAAGCATCGGCGCCGGATCCGGTGGCGCTGGGTGAAAGCGTCACCAATACGTGCATGCGCGCGTGGGCGGGAATATCCAGATCCGCGGGTAGCTCGGTGATGTTGATGGGTGGGGCATAGCCCAGCATCGTCCACGGACCGGCCGGCGGGTTATTGGCTGGCAGGCAGAGGCCCGGCCGAGGCAACAGCAGGGACAGGGAGCCATCGGGCTGCGGCGCGGCCGTAGCTGCAGGAGTGAGCCCAGCGCGAAAAAGCAGATCTATCTCGGGGTATTCGGCGCGGTCTGCGCTGGTGATGTGCCCGATGGGGGAGTCGGTGCGCACCTCCAGGCCACCGTCCTGGCGGGGCGCCAAGGTGACGGTGAACTCCTGGTTTTCCTTCGTCTGCGCACCATAGACGGGCAGGGCCTGCACGGCGCCCAAGCCGCGGTGCGGAATGAGGTAGGTAGAAGAAGGCATACCCACCCTTCTACCACGCCAGGGTGCGGCACTGGTGTGCAGCACCGGCGGCCGGGCTTAGGCCAGGGCGCGATTGACGGCGGAGTTAATTGCGTTAATGGAAGCCCGCGTGGTGGATCCGGCGATGCCGGCGCCCCACACCTTGTTCTGGTTAACGTCGGCTGCGATATAACAGGCGGCCTCGGCGTCGTCGCCGGCGGAGCGGGACTGCTGGGAGTATTCCATGACCTCGAAGTCGATGCCCAGGGATTCCAGCGCGTTGGCATACGCCGCGATGGGGCCGTTGCCGGTGCCGGAGACAGTGGACTTTTCCCCGCGGAAGGTCACGGTGGCGGTCACGGCAGCGTCCTCCTCGTCCGTTGGGGCATTGTCCATATGGAAGGACGCTAGGGCCAGTGGAGTCTCGCGGTCCAAGAACTCGGTGGCAAAGATGTCCCACATGTTCTTGGAATTGACCTCGCCGCCCTCGGAGTCAGTGATTTCCTGCACCACGGTGGAAAATTCCGCTTGCATGGCGCGCGGCATATTGATGCCGTGGTCGGTCTTCATGATGTAGGCAACGCCGCCCTTGCCGGACTGGGAGTTGACGCGGATGACCGCCTGGTAGTCGCGGCCCACGTCCTTTGGATCGATGGGCAGGTAGGGAACCTCCCAGATGGCCTCGCGCAGTTCTTCCCACGAGACCTCGGTATTGTTCGCGCCGGGGCGGATGGTGGCCGCCAGTGCATCGAGGCCCTTGTTGATGGCGTCCTGGTGGGAACCGGAAAAGGCGGTAAAGACTAACTCGCCGCCATAGGGGTGGCGCTCCGGCACGCGCAGCTGGTTGCAGTATTCGACGGTCTCGCGGATCTGCGGCAGATCGGAGAAGTCAATCTGTGGGTCTACGCCTTGGGTGAGCATGTTCAGGCCCAGGGTGATGAGATCGACGTTGCCGGTGCGCTCGCCGTTGCCAAATAGGCAGCCCTCGATGCGGTCCGCGCCGGCCATAAAGCCCAATTCGGCGGCGGCGATTCCCTCGCCGCGGTCATTGTGCGGGTGCAGCGAGAGCAAGATGTCTTCGCGGCGGGCCAGGTTGCGGTGCATCCACTCGATGGAATCGGCGTAGACATTGGGCGAGATCATCTCCACGGTAGAGGGCAGGTTGATGATCATCGGGTTATCCGGGGAGGGATCCATGATTTCTACTACCTCATCGCAGACCTCGCGGGCGAAGTCCAGCTCGGTGCCGGTAAAGGACTCGGGGGAGTACTCCCAGCGCCACGTGGTGTCGGGGTAGTCCGCGGCGATGGACTTGATGAGTGCGGCGGCGTCGGTAGCCAGCTTCTTAATGGCGGGCTTGTCCTTGCGGAAGACCACACGGCGCTGCAGCTTCGAGGTGGAGTTATAGAAGTGCACGATAACGTTCTTGGCGCCCTCGCAGGCCTCAAAGGTGCGGCGGATCAGGTGCTCGCGGGCTTGGACTAGCACTTGGATGGTGACGTCATCGGGAATCTTATTGCCCTCGATGATTTCGCGGACGAAGTTGAAATCCGTTTGGGAGGCGGACGGGAAGCCGACCTCGATTTCCTTGTAGCCCATTTTGACCAGAAGGTCGAACATGCGGTGCTTGCGCTCTGGGCTCATGGGATCAATGAGCGCTTGGTTGCCATCGCGCAGATCCACTGCGCACCACTGTGGGGCGTGGGTGATTTTCTTGCTGGGCCACGTGCGGTCCGGCAGATCGATGTCTTCCACTTCGACGGCGAAGGGCTGGTAGCGCTCGTGGGGCATGGCGGAGCCGCGCTGCTTATTCCACGCGGGCTGTCCCTCGCGGCGTGGGCCGTTGGGGGTGGTGATATCGCGAGGGGCGCTGATAAAAGAGTCGGTGGGGGACATGGTGCGGTTTCCTTGTCTGTGGTGTCTGTGGGGAGACGGCCAGCTGGGCTTGGGTAGCCGGACTCCGCGACGGGGCGCTGGCCAGTGCTTAGGCCGAAATCCCGCCGCGGCAGATAAGGAGTAGGTCAATCCGCTGTGTCATATCGGTCACACTACAGGCTCTCTCACTATGTGGCAAGAGATTTCATTCAGTGAGACGCGGCGGCGGTGCGGTACTATGCCTTTCGTGTCTACTGCCCGCCATTCCGCATCCAACTCGTCGTCCTTACTGCGCTCCTTGTGGGCGCCTGCCGCGCTCGTTGCGCTCATCGGAGCCGCAGTGCGCGTGGGCGTGCTCGCGGCGGTGGCCGCCGTGCAGGACGATAAGCTCTGGGGACTGCTCAATAAGTGGGACGCCAAGCACTACGTAGAAATTGCCCGCGGCGGGTACTTCGGTGCGGATATCTCTACGGATGGGCCGGTCCATGAGACAACCATGGCCTTCTTTCCAGGCTTTCCCTTCCTAGTGCGTGCGGTAAGCGGCATCTTGGGAACCGGTGAGGCTGGCACTGCCATCGCGCTCAACGTGCTCTTTAGCATCGCGCTGGCCGCCGGGGTGATGGCCCTAGCCGCGCAGATGGGCATGGGAAAGTGGGCCCAAGTGCTCAGCGCCGTAGTGGTAACCAGCGCGCCGATGTCCATCGTGTTTTCTATGCCGTATACCGAGGCGCTTTTCGGGGCACTGGCTATCTGGGCGGTAGTGGCTCTGGTGGGCGAGCGCTGGTGGGCCGCCGCGGCGTATATCTTTGTGGCCGGGCTCGTGCGCCTTACCGCGGTGGACCTCGTTGCGGTCTTTGGGCTTATGGTGCTGCTGCGGGCCCGAAAGGACTGGCGAGCCTGGGCCGCGGTGGCGTTTTCGGTCGTGCCGCTGGTGGGCTATTTGTGGTGGTCGAGCAGCCACTTGAAAGATGTCGGCGGTTATTTTGGTATCCAGAAAGAACATTGGAATTCCGGCTTTGATGGCGGCAAAGCCACGGCTATGTGGTTGTGGGAGACGCTGACTGGGGCCACCAATGGCGGCTACCTGCTCAGTGCCGGTGTCATGATCGCTGCCCCGGTATGCCTGGTGCTGGCATGGCGTCGCCTGCCGTTGGCGGCCTGGCTATTTTCCGCCGTCCTCATGGCCAATGTGCTGCTTTCTGATGGCATCATGCACTCGCGGCCCCGGCTGCTCCTGCCGGCGGTGATCGTGTTGTTGCCGTGGGTGAAAAAGGGGGCGTCGGCAAGCGTGGCGGTTATTGCCTGGGCCCTGTTTGGCGCGTGGTTTTCGGCCTATATGCTCGGCGTATTTGAGTGGGCCATCTAACCGCGCTGGCTCACCGGGCTGCGGGAGAGCACGATGGTGGACAGCACCATGACGGTTAGGGCGATGAGCATAATTGCCCAACCGACGGCCGTATCGATGAGGAATTTCTCTCCCAGGACCATGTATCCCAAGCCGAAGGCCACGATGGGCTCAAAGATGGTCATGGCCGGCAGGGAATGGGCCAGGGGGCCGGCGTTGAAGGAATATTGCTGTACCACCGTGCCGGTAAGCGCGAGGCCGATGAGGCCGTAGAACTGCCAGCTCGCCAATAGGGTGGTGAGGCCTTCATGAGTGAAAATATCCACCACGGCCTTAGAAAGCAGGGCGACGAAGCCATAAATAACGCCGCAGGCCGTGCCCAATGCCAAGGGGCGCTGATCCGGTAGCTTTGCGGCCGCCGCGCCGAGGATTGCGAGGGTGGCCAACCCTATGAGGAGCGCCGGCCACCAATCGCTCCATTCTGGGCGGGGATTGCCAGCAACCGGCCGGCCGTAGATGACCATGATGCCCACCGCAATGGTCAGCGCAATGGACCAGAAAACCTCGTGGAAGGGCATCTTACGGCCGGAGTACCATGCCGAGAGCGGCAGGGTAAACATCAAGGACAGCACCAAGATGGGCTGGACGACCAGCAAGGTGCCGAAGCCGAGCGCGATAACCTGCAGGCCGTAGGCGCCAATCGCGGCCGCGGTGCCCACCCACCACAAGGGGTTAGACATGGCGGCACGCATGACCGAATCATCGGCGTCGAGGGCAATGCGGTGGCGGACGACCGTGCCCCAAGCAACCGTCAGCGCGGATGCGAGCGCGAAAAAGATGGCGAGGAGGTTGCTTAACACCCGCTCAACGGTAGTAAAGATTCCTGTTATATGCATATTCTGCGCTGCATGGCGCGCGTTTTTCTCTATGGGGGGGACGGCCGGCGCATGGCGCGCTTTACGCTCGGGGTGTGTGAATAAAAAGCAAGCATTGTCTAGGAATTATGATGAGGACTAGGCCCCTGCGGGGTAGCATGGGTATTTGACTAATGACCGACAGGTATTTCTGGTGGTGTGCGGACGCGCGCGCCAGGGGTGCCTTGAAAGACGAAAGGCGGCATCCTTACCGTGGCCCTGATCGTGCAAAAATATGGCGGTTCATCCCTCGAATCCGCAGACCGCATTCGCGCCGTTGCGGAGCGCATCGTGGCCACCAAGAAGCAGGGCAATGACGTCGTCGTGGTGTGCTCCGCCATGGGCGATACCACCGATGAGCTGCTCGACCTTGCCGCCCAGGTCAACCCCGTGCCACCACGGCGCGAAATGGACATGCTGCTGACCGCGGGCGAGCGCATCTCCAATGCGCTGGTGGCCATGGCCGTGGAATCCTTGGGTGCCCATGCCCAGTCCTTTACCGGTTCCCAGGCCGGCGTGCTCACCACCGAGCGCCACGGCAATGCCCGCATCGTGGACGTTACCCCAGGCCGCCTGACCGAAGCTCTCGATGAGGGCAAGATCTGCATCGTCGCCGGCTTCCAGGGAGTCAATAAGGAATCGCGCGATGTCACCACGCTGGGCCGCGGCGGTTCCGATACCACCGCGGTGGCGCTAGCAGCCGCGCTGAATGCGGACGTGTGCGAGATCTATTCCGATGTCGATGGCGTGTATACCGCAGACCCGCGCATCGTCCCAGACGCGCAGAAGCTAGAGAAGCTCTCCTTCGAGGAGATGCTGGAGATGGCCGCGGTAGGTTCCAAGATTTTGGTTCTGCGCAGCGTGGAATATGCCCGCGCGTTCAATGTACCCTTGCGAGTTCGCTCGTCTTATTCAAATGACCCCGGCACCCTAGTGACCGGATCAATGGAGGATATCCCTGTGGAAGAAGCAGTACTCACTGGTGTAGCAACCGATAAGTCCGAGGCAAAGGTCACCGTCCTTGGAATCCCGGACCGCCCCGGGGAGGCAGCGAAGGTTTTCCGTGTCATTGCCGATGCAGAGATCAATATTGACATGGTCTTGCAAAACGTCTCCTCCCTGGAGGATGGCACCACCGACATCACTTTCACCTGCCCGCGTGCTGACGGTCCACGCGCCATGGAGCTGTTGACCAAGCTGAAGTCCGAGGGCGGCTGGGCCAATGTGCTTTACGACGACCAAGTGGGCAAGGTCTCCCTCGTTGGCGCCGGCATGAAGTCCCACCCGGGCGTTACCGCCGAGTTTACCGAGGCCCTGCGCGACGTCGACGTCAATATGGAGCTCATCTCCACCTCCGAAATCCGCATCTCCGTGCTCACCCGCGAGGCTGACCTGGATAAGGCAGCTCGTGCGCTGCACGATAAGTTCCAGCTTGGTGGCGAAGAAGAAGCCACGGTTTATGCTGGAACCGGACGTTAAATACCTAAAAGCAACTACAGAGGATTTTTAAGTCATGACCACTGTTGCAGTCGTAGGCGCTACCGGCCAGGTCGGCCGCGTTATGCGCTCCATCTTGGAAGAACGCAATTTCCCGGCGGATAAGGTGCGCTTTTTTGCCTCGTCTCGCTCCGCCGGCACCGAGCTGGAATTCCGCGGCGAGCAGATTACCGTAGAAGACCTCGCTGAGGTCACCGAGCAATCCGTTGCCGATGTCGATATTGCCTTGTTCTCCGCCGGTGGCTCCACCTCTCAGCAGTGGGCCCCGGTATTCGCCGCGGCCGGCGCGACCGTGGTGGATAATTCCTCGGCCTACCGCAAGGACCCAGAGGTTCCCCTCATCGTTTCCGAGGTCAACCCCGAGGCAGTCAAGAACACCCCGAAGAGCATCATTGCTAACCCGAACTGCACCACCATGGCGGCCATGCCGGTGCTGAAGGTCCTCCACGATGCCGCTGGCCTGAATAAGCTCCACGTGTCCTCCTACCAGGCGGTGTCTGGTTCCGGTCTGGCCGGCGTGCAGACTTTGGCCGCGCAGGTCTATTCCGTCGGTGAGCACAATGTGGGCTTGGTCCACGACGGCTCCGCGCTTAATGACGAAGACTTTGGCCCGTATGTGGCACCTATCGCCTATAACGCTCTGCCGATGGCCGGAAACCTCGTTGATGATGGCTCCCTGGAGACCGACGAGGAACAAAAGCTGCGCAACGAATCCCGCAAGATCCTAGACATTCCGGAGCTGAAGGTGGCGGGCACCTGCGTGCGCATCCCGGTCTTCACCGGCCACACCCTGACCATTCACGCCGAGTTCGATAAGCCCATCACCCCAGAGCAGGCCACCGAGCTTTTGGGTGGCGCTCCGGGCGTTACGCTTGCCGACGTCCCCACTCCGCTCGCCGCCACCGGCATCGACGAGTCCTTGGTTGGCCGCATCCGCCAGGACCAGACGGTGGACGATAACAAGGGCCTCGTGCTCGTTGTCGCCGGCGATAACCTGCGCAAGGGTGCCGCTCTCAACACCATCCAGATTGCAGAGCTGCTCGTCTAGAGCAGCGCCGCTTCGCCACCCGTTGCACTACAAAGCTCGGCGCCCTCCTTTCCCCATAGCAAGGGAAGGAGGGCGCCGAGCTTTTGGCTTATCAGCCGTGGGCGAGGGGGTTAGTCCTCAGAAACCGGCTTGGCGGTGCCAGTGCCGGAGTCGGCACCAGTGCCCTTCTTGCCAAAGTCGAGGTCGCTAGTGGACGACGGAACTTCCGGCTTGGTGTGCTGCACGTAGGTCACGGACGGCTCCGGATCTTCGCGGTCATACTCAATATCATCATCATTTTCGAGCTCCTCGTGGATCTCTTCTGCGATATTGGTGACGAACTCGGTGGTTTCCATATTGGACGCTGCAGCCAGCTTGCGCAGCTCGCGCTCGTTCTTCTTGGTAAAGCGCTTGCGCGGGTCCAGGCGGCGGGACACCAGCTCGTGTGCGCGCATGCGGCGATCGGACTCGTCCGCGAGCTTGCTGCCGTTCTTGATGCGGTTGAAGACCATCACCGCGATCATCAGGAGTCCGAGGTAGCCCAAGATCGGGTAGACGTTGCTGACCAAGGCCTGGAAGCCCACGAAGGACAGGATGAAGCCGATGATGCAGGCACCGGCATAAACCGGGTAGAAGCGCTTGGGGTTATTGCGGGTCAAGCGCTTGCCCAGCGCGTAGAACATGCCGATGGCGGTATTAAAGACCATGCCGTAAATGACAAAGGTCATCACCACGCCCAAGACTGGGTGGATGCTGGTAATCAGGCTCAGTACCGGCATGTCCTGGCCGTTGACGGTCTCTGCCTCGAAGAAGAGGGCGAATACCAGCAGGGCCAACAGGATCAGGTAGAGCAGGCCGCCAATGAGGCCACCGATGCCCACGGCGCGGTTATCCAGGAAGTTACCGCCAATAACGATGGACATGGATACTGCCGTCATCACGTTCAGGCCGGTGTAGTTCAGTGCGGCTAGCCACCAATTAGGCAGCGAGGTATCAACATTGTTGACCGCCCAGTCATTCATGGCAGAGAAATCAACGTCTGCATTCAAGATGGTATAGCCGGTGGCAAGCACCACGAAGATGATGATGAATGGGGTGATGGTACCGATGACTGCGGTTACGCGGTCGACATCCATCAGGCCGACGAGCAGCACCAAAATCAGCATGGCGGTGGCGCCCACCCATACTGGGACGGACGGGAACTGCTGATTGATATTCGAACCACCGCCGGCGAACATGACGAAGCCGATGGAGAACAAGGTCACCAGGGTGGACCAGTCCAAAATCTTGGCGGTAAATGGCGATGCGACCTTGTCGTAGACAGCGGTGTGCTCCTCGGCTTGGAAGTAGGAGCCGAGCTGCAGGATGGAGATGCCGGTGATCATCATCAAACCAGCGGCCAGGGCGATACCCCACAGGCCCCAGTTACCAAAGGCCACGAAGTACTGCATGGCCTCCTGGCCGGAGGCGAAGCCTGCGCCCACGACGACGCCGATAAACGCCATGGAAATTCCGATTGCGCGTTTTAACATGAAAGGGAGAAACTCTCTTACTCACACGCGCCGGGCCCGGCATTGGTATCGCGCGGGCCCGGATCGACGGTCGATTTATCACGTGTGTACAGAACTAATAAACCACACATTGGACAGATATTTCGCGCAAGAATCGCCCTCATTGTGGCCGCGTTCACCCCACTCATTGCGCGTAAAGTGCAGCTAAGTGCCAAAATCTGGGGCCCGTAGGAAGCAAGGTAACTAGAGCGTAACAATTTGGGAGTGAAATTAACTCCGCAATCGCAGGGGGCTATTTGGGGGTATTACCCTATCCCCGCGATGAGATCCTTGCGGGCGCGGGCCACGCGGGAGCGAATCGTTCCCACCCGTACGCCGGCGATCTTGGCCGCCTCCTCATAGGTATAGCCCAGCACTTGGGTAAGGATGAGCGCTTCGCGGCGGTCGGCCGGGAGGGCGTCGATAAGCGTACGCGCGTCGATCCACTCGCTCCACGCCGCGGATTCTTCCGGCGCCGCACCCATCGCGTCTTCGTACTCGGTGGCAGACTTTCGCGGCCGGGCCATATCGTGGCGAATATTGTCCACCCACACGCGCCGGGCCAAGGAGAGCAGCCACGTGCGCGCGGAGGACCGCGCCGCAAACCGCGGCAAGGCGCTGATGACGCGCAGATAGGTCTCCTGAGTGAGATCGTCAGCCCCCTCGGGCCCGCCCAGGTGCGCCAGCAAGCGCCACACATCATCCTGGGTGGCCTTGATAAACTCCGTCAGTGCCGCGCGGTCGCCGCGACCGGCCCGAAGGGCAAGGTCGGTGACGCGGGCGTCGTCTGCTGCGGAGTGGTGAGTCACCTGAATGAATCTACCAGCACCTCTTACTCTCTTTTGCGAGCCCTGACAACCGTGCAAAGTTTTGCCACACTGGAGGGAACTGAACGCGAATTGCCAGGAGGCAAGAATGAGTGAATTTACCGCTGATGACATCCTGAACAAGGGCCAGCGCGCCGCTGGCAAGGGAAATACCACCCGCCCTTCGGGCCAGCCGGTGCCGTCCGAAAACACCTCGGTGACCGCCGGCCAGCAGGGCCCGGTGGCGCTGAATGATATCCACCTCATTGAAAAGCTCGCGCACTTCAACCGCGAGCGCGTGCCGGAGCGCACGCCGCACGCTAAGGGCCACGGCGCCTTCGGCGAGCTGCACATCACGGAAGATGTCTCTGCCTATACCAAGGCCAAGGTCTTCCAGAAGGGCACCGTCACTCCGATGATGGGCCGGTTTTCCACCGTGGCTGGCGAGCAGGGCTCCCCGGATACCTGGCGCGATGTGCACGGCTTTGCCCTGCGTTTCTACACCGAAGAAGGCAATCTCGACATCGTGGGCAATAACACCCCGGTCTTCTTCATCCGCGATGGCATTAAGTTCCCAGACTTCATCCACTCCCAGAAGCGCCTAGGCACCAATGGCCTGCGCGATGCCGATATGCAGTGGGATTTCTGGACCCGCAACCCGGAGTCCGCACACCAGGTCACCTATCTGATGGGTGACCGCGGCACCCCGAAGTCCACCCGCCACCAGAATGGCTACGGTTCCCACACCTTCCAGTGGGTCAATGAAGAAGGCGAGGCCTTCTGGGTCAAGTACCACTTCAAGTCCCGCCAGGGCGTGGAGAACTTCACCGATGAGGAGGCCACCACCACCGCCGGCCAGAACCCGGATTGCCACCGCGAGGATCTCTACAACGCCATCGAGGAGGGCAACTACCCGATCTGGGACGTTAAGGTGCAGATCATGCCGCTGGATGAGGCGGAAAATTACCGCTTCAACCCCTTCGACCTGACCAAGGTCTGGTCCAAGAAGGACTACCCGCTGCACGATGTGGGCTACTTTGTGCTCAACCGCAACCCGCGCAACTTCTTCGCGCAGATTGAGCAGGTAGCGCTCGACCCGTCCAATATCGTGCCGGGCGTTGGCCTGTCTCCGGATAAGATGCTGCAGGCTCGCGTCTTTGCTTACGCTGACCAGCAGCGTTACCGCATCGGCGCGAATTACAAGCAGCTGCCGGTTAACCAGCCGCAGAATGTGGACGAGGTCAATACCTACGAGCACGAGGGCAGCATGCAGTTCCTCTTCAATGCTCCGGAGGATCCGGTCTACTCGCCCAACCGCCACGACAAGGGTACGGGCGTGCTTGACGACGCCGCTGTGAACGACCGCTCCCAGCTCGAGACCACCACCGCGGCGGAGCTCTACATCAATCCGGAGTCCCACGGCAGTGACCTGGTGCGCGCACCGTATGTTCGCCACGCCGAGGACGATGATTTTGTGCAGGCGCGCGACCTGTACGAAAACGTCTATGACGATGCCGCCAAGGAGCGCCTGGTCACCAATATCACCAACGCGATGGCTGGTGTATCCGAGGAGACCGAGGAGCGCGTCTACGAATACTGGACTAACGTGCACCCAGCCCTTGGCCAGCGCGTGCGCGAGGTCTACGCCGAGAAGAAGTAACCCTTCCCCGGCAGCGCCTGTGCGCTAACGACGCCGCCCCCGTACCGAATTGCATTACTGCTCGGGACGGGGGCGGTTTCTTGTTGTGTGGCTAGTCGCAACGGCGCATCTCTTCCGTGACAAAGGCGGGAGCGCCCTCGGCAGCCCATTTATCCACGTCGTAGCACGGGGCGGCCATGCCGGAGGTTGCCGTGCCAATGGATTCAATGGCTACCCACTGGCCGCCCTCATAGCGTGCCCAGGCAGTCCAGTCCGTGCTGTCTTTGCCAAAGTGGGCCCACTGGCCATCGCAGTTATTGACTCGGATATTGGTCATGGTGGGAGCTGCGGGCTGTAGCGCTTCTGGGGAGCAGTCGCCGCGGCCGGTGTCGGCGGGTACGGCGGCTGGGGCTTCGCTTTCCGCGTTGCCGGAATCCGCGGTCTCCTCAGCGGGAGCTGCCGCCGCAGAAGTAGGCTCGGCCTCCACAGTCTCGGTGGCGGTGTCTTCGGCTTCCGAGGTTGCGGGATCGCTCGTGGTTTCTTCGGACGAGGTCTCCGTGGCCGAGGAGCTTGCGGCGGTGGCGTCGGAGAACTCCGGTTCTGCGGACGTATCGGCATCGTTGGAGCAGGCAACAAGGCTGAAACACAGCGGTGCGATGACCGCAGCGGCGAGGTAGCGGGAAGGGGCTAGGGAATAATTGTGGGACATGCCATATATCGTAGAGGAACTGCCATTGCGGGGGTGCTCGGCGCGCCTGCAACAGGGGAGTGACCTGCAAGGATAGGTTCAGTACTATGACCTCACGCCTTGCCTCCCCAGACGCTGCGTCCCCCTCCCGGTGGCGCAGCGTCCTCTTGATCCTCCTGCTCGCCCTGCCGCTCATTATCGGGGCTGCGGTGGCGGGCCTTGCGCAGTGGGAACCCGCCCACACCTGGTCTAGCGCCGCGCAGCCGTTTGGAGCGCCGCGGGAAAATTTCGCCTCGCCAGAGGTGAAGGAAGCCGCCGAGGCGGCCAGCCGCGCGCAGGCACAGGCGAGCATGCTTAAATCGGGCGCCACGCAGCTTGACGACGGCACGGGAGAGCTGAATAAGGGGGCGGATGAGCTTGGAGGGGGCGTCGACAAGTTGGCGACGGGCTCCCAAGAATTGGTGGCCGGCCTCAATCAGCTGCAGTCCGGAACTAATACGCTCGGTGGCGGTGCAACGGAGCTGGCCAATGGTGTCGGTGGTGCCGTGGACCAGGTGGTGGGCCTCGGTGCCGTCCAAGGGCAGATTCTGCAGGCCATCGATGGCACGATGCGCGACCTGGAAGGAAATAAGTCCAAGGAAGCGAAGGAAATTCGCTCGCAGCTGGGCGATCTCCGTTCGCAGGTGAATAATTTCCGCCTGGATAATTCGGTGACCGATCAGCTCAAGAAGCTCAAGGACGGCTCGCGCGATCTGTCGAATCAGCTGGCGGTCAACGGCTATGCCTATCACGATGGCGTGAACCAGGCCGTATCCGGTGCGCAGGAGCTTAACGAGGGCATCGCGGAGCTGAACAAGCGCGTCGGTGAGGCGCAGGAGGGCGTGGACAAGCTTGACGACGGCGCCGGCAGGCTTTCCACCATGGCGGCCCAAAACCAGACCAACGTGGGTGAAATTCAGCGTGCCCTGCCGCCGGCGCATACCGCGACCGACGGCCCAGCACATCTGCTCAGCCCTATCGTGGCGATGCTGGTCTCCGCCCTGGTCTTGCTCGCAGGCACCGCGGCCGGTGTGGCATGGCAGATGGGATTCCGCCCATGGTTGACAGTCCTCGGCGGCACGCTGGCCGCGGTCGCCATCGGGGAAATCCTCCTCTTTGTGCTCGCCACCGGATTTACCCCTGTGGCGGCGGTGTGGGCCGGCGCGGCGCTCCTTCTAGGCGCGCTGTCCATGGCGGCCATCACCCGCGGCCTACTCGGGCTATGCGGCATTACTGCCGGCAGCATCCTCGCGGCGCTGTTTGGCATCGGCCAGACCGCGCTGGTGGGTTGGCTGTGGAAATCCGCGGCAATTGCCGGTGTTTCTAAGGTTTGGCAGATTGTTTCTAATCTTTTGCCGTTGAGTTGGACTACCGCGGCCGTCACGACGGCGGGCAACGAAGGCGAGCCGGCCATCCTGTGGACCGGCGTTGCGGTATTGCTCGCCATCACTCTCATTGGGCTGAGTGCAAAGTGGTGGGCTCCATCCACAGGAAAAACCAAACCTACGGTTCATTAAGTCTGAAAAAACACACCTAAGAATAAAAAATATTGGTGGAAGCTGGGAACTTTGATTCGCGCTACCGTTTGCATTGCGCGAGTGCTACAGTTGGTCTTGCTCACAAAGCCTACTTAGGGGGTAGGCGAACGGTTTCTCCAATCCGTTGTGAGTGATAGGGAATAGGGACGACGCGGCGCTGTAGGGGCACCGCGTCGTTTCCCGTATGTGGGGGTCTAGCTGCAATTTTTGCGGAAAAATCCGTGTAATTCCTGGAATGCTTTTGCTAGAGTGGGGACTTTTTCAAGCAGTGCGAATTGGCGGATTCTAGGGGTCGTTGCAACGATGATGGTTAGTTTGGTTTGATGCTACCGGTTTGTGTGAGGGCGTTGGTCATGACTTCGGCTGG
This sequence comes from Corynebacterium sp. MSK074, assembly GCF_030229735.1. Taxonomy (NCBI): domain Bacteria; kingdom Bacillati; phylum Actinomycetota; class Actinomycetes; order Mycobacteriales; family Corynebacteriaceae; genus Corynebacterium; species Corynebacterium sp. MSK074. The sequence continues at coordinate 1,224 of NZ_JASPIX010000008.1, read as the reverse complement.
GGTGCGCCAGTTGAGTGCTTTGCGTGGTTTGTGGTTGTGAATGTTGGCGATCATTTCTAGGTCCTCGGCGCTGTAGATGGACAGGTCGCTGTTTTTAGGAAGGTTTCTTCTGAGCCTGCCGTTGGTGTTTTCGTTGCTGCCGCGTTCCCATGGTGATCCTGGATGGCAGAAGTAGATGGGAATGTCAGTGGCCATAGTAAAGGCTTTATGGCCAGCCATTTCGCTTCCTTGGTCCCAGGTAATTGATGACCAGATAGCTTTATCGATTCCTGCAACTGCCTTGTGCAGGGCTGTGAATACTTCTTTGCTGGTATGCCTTCCCGGTAGGTGGCCAAGGACAACAAATCGGCTAACGCGTTCTACTAGCGTGATTACCGCTGATTGGTTGTTTTTACCGAGGATGAGGTCGCCTTCCCAGTGGCCTGGCAAAATACGTTCACTTACCTCATCTGGCCGGTCGTCTATGAGGATCATGTCGTCGACGAAGCGTTGCTGGGCAGGTGTGCTGGAGCGGGTTTGACGTTTCTTGCGTTTCTTTCTACCTGTCGGCAAGTCCAAGCCAAGGTCTTTGAGTCTTCCTTTGGCCTGCAGGTAAAAGGCGTCATAAATCGTTTCGTGACTAATGCGCATGTCCTTATCAGTGGGGTAGTCGATGGGCAGGCGATTAGAAATCTCCTCAGGTGACCATTGTGCCCGCAATTGTGCGCATACATAGTCCCATAGTCTTTTGTTGGCTAGTAGTTTCGGTATTTTCGGCCGCAATCTCCGCGCACAGGCCTTTAACTGGGCTGTTTCCGCACGATACAGGCCTTCAGCACTGTGGTTTCTGCGTACTTCACGCTGAATTGACGATGCGCTACGCCCTAAACGGCGCCCAATCTCACGCAGTGGCACATCTTCGCGGAGAAGATCGGCGATAATGACGCGTTCTTCGAAGCAAATGTAGCGATTGCTGATGCGTTTATACGGATCTACCCCGCTAGGTAAGGCGGGAGGGGCAAGCCTTCCGGATTCGATGACATCATGGCGTTGGCGCAGCGCTTTCATAAGTCTGTTATACGTGCTGGCGTCTTCGCCGACGGGTATGAACTCTTCTCGTCGACCCTGGGATTTGGTGAGTCCTTTTTCGAAATCTAAACGCAGTCGAGAGCGTGTCAAGTTGTTTGTGTGTGGGGCTGGGTTTATAGGTATTTGTCGAAGCGGTCGGGGTAGGCCACGGCCATT
>NZ_JASPIX010000007.1:0-96741 GCF_030229735.1 Corynebacterium sp. MSK074 | reverse complement strand
ATGCAATATCGAAATCAGACCCTTGAAGCCCTAACCGCCTAGAATTAAACCAGTCCAACTTTCGGGGGGCAGTTCACGATTCGACGAACGCTGCGGGGCGGCTTTTGCCTGGGAAGAATTACTTCTTCAGGCCGTCGATGATCTCGTTGAACTGAGCAACTGGGCGCATGACGGCAGAGGTCTTCTCGTCATTTGGCCAGTAGTAGCCGCCGAGGTCGGCGGGGTTGCCCTGGGCGTCGACAAGCGCCTGGGCAATCTCGTCTGCCTGGGAGGACAGCTGGGAAGCCACGTCCTTGAACGCAGCGGCAAGATCGGCATCATCGGTCTGGTTAGCCAGCTCCTCGGCCCAGAAGGTGGCCAGGAAGAAGTGGGAACCGCGGTTGTCGATTTCGCCAGCCTTGCGGGACGGGGACTTGCCCTCATTGAGCAGGCGCTCAGTGGCCTTGTCCAGGGTGGCGGCCAGGACGCCGGCCTTCTCGTTGCCGTTGGTCTGCTTCTCGTGGCGGAAGGACTCAGCCAGGGCCAGGAACTCGCCGAGGGAATCCCAGCGCAGGTGGTTTTCTTCCTCGACCTGCTGGACGTGCTTCGGGGCGGAGCCGCCGGCACCGGTCTCGAAGAGGCCGCCGCCTGCCATGAGTGGAACCACAGACAGCATCTTGGCGGAGGTACCCAGCTCGAGGATGGGGAAGAGGTCCGTGTTGTAGTCACGCAGCACGTTGCCGGTCACGGAGATGGTGTCCTCGCCGCGGCGGATGCGCTCGATGGAGGTCTTGGTAGCGGTGACCGGATCCTCGATGGAGATATCCAGGCCCTCGGTGTCGTGGTCCTTAAGGTACTTCTCCACCAAGGACTTGATGTTGCGGTCGTGGCCGCGCTCTGGGTCGAGCCAGAAGATGGTCTTCATGCCGGACAGGCGAGCGCGGTTGACGGCGAGCTTGACCCAGTCCTGGATCGGGGCGTCCTTGGTCTGGCAGGCGCGCCAGATATCGCCTTCCTCCACGTCGTGGGAGATGAGAACCTCGCCCTGGGAGTTGCGAACCTCAACGGTGCCCGCAGCCGGGATCTTGAAGGTCTTGTTGTGGGAGCCGTACTCCTCGGCCTTCTGCGCCATGAGGCCAACGTTCGGCACGGTACCCATGGTGGTCGGGTCGAAGGCGCCGTTTTCCTTGCAATCCTCGATAACGGCCTGGTAAACGCCGGCGTAGGAGGAATCCGGGATAACGGCGAGGGTGTCCTGCTCCTCGTCGTTCTTATTCCACATGTGGCCAGAGGTGCGGATCATGGCAGGCATGGAGGCGTCAATAATGACGTCAGAAGGCACGTGCAGGTTGGTGATGCCCTTGTGGGAGTTGACCATGGCGAGGTCGGGGCCGTCGGAAAGCGCGGCGTCGAAAGCAGCCTTGATTTCTTCGCCCTTGTCCAGGTTCTTCAAGCCCTCGTAGATAGCACCCAGGCCGTTCTCGCCGTTGAGGCCGGCAGCCAGCAGCTCCTCGCCGTACTTGTCATAAACATCGGCGAAGAAGGCGCGGACGACGTGGCCGAAGAGGATGGGGTCAGAGACCTTCATCATGGTGGCCTTCAGGTGGGTGGAGAAGAGCACGCCCTCTTCCTTGGCGCGCTTGACCTGTGCGAGGAGGAACTCATCCAGGGCCTTGGCGGACATGAAGGTGCCGTCGATGACCTCACCCTTGAGAACCGGAAGCTCCGGCAGCAGGGTCTGCTCGCCATCGGCGGTCTTGAGGACGATGGACAGGGTGTCCTCGTTTTCCAGAATGACGGACTTCTCATTGTGGCGGAAGTCGTTGTCCGCCATGGTGGCAACGTTGGTCTTGGAGTCCTTGGACCACTCGCCCATGCGGTGCGGGTGCTTCTTCACAAAGTTCTTCACGGCCTCCGGTGCGCGGCGGTCGGAATTGCCCTCGCGCAGCACCGGGTTAACAGCGGAGCCCTTGACGGAGTCGTAGCGGGCGGCGATGTCCTTTTCTTCCTCGGTGGAAGGGTTATCCGGGTAATCAGGCAGATCGTAGCCCGCCGCCTGCAGCTCGGCGATGGCCTTCTTCAGCTGCACCAGGGAAGCGGAAATATTCGGCAGCTTGATGATATTTGCTTCCGGGGTCTTAGCCATCTTGCCCAGCTCCGCCAAGGCGTCCTCGACCTTCTGCTCCTCGGTGAGGCGCTCCGGGAACTGCGCGGCGATGCGGGCGGCTAGCGAGATATCGCGGGTTTCCACGTCGATGCCAGCGGTGGAAGCGAAGGCCTCCACGATGGGCTTGAGGGAGTAGGTCGCCAGCAGCGGCGCCTCATCGGTACGGGTCCACGTAATCTTTGCCATGATTCTCCTATATAACGTTGGAAAATTGTTCAAGTGCCCAGATTACCGATTTTGTGGGCGGCATGTGGGCCAGTTTGCTGAAAGTGATCCCCCATGTGCCGCCCCTTGAAAAGGGTTGCGTGGCCGCTGTCACCCATGCGCGGGAGGGGTGGAGATATTCACGAGCCCCCGCTGCGGGCATGCCACCGGCGCAGACGGGGTGTACCCTCACTCTCCATGAAAATCATCGATGAGCTAAGCCCGCCCAGCGCACACGAACACCGCGTTCGCCGCCGTCCGCTGCCGTTGCAAACGGAGATTACCGCCCGCCGCCGCGCCATCGTCATGGTGGCCATGGCCCTGGGCGCGTTTGCCATCGGCACCACGGAGTTTGTGTCTATGGGGCTGCTGCCGCTCATTGCAGATGATTTTGGCGTTTCGGAAGAAAACGCCTCCACGCTCATCACCATTTATGCGATGGGCGTGGTGGTCGGTGCCCCGCTGATTGCGGCTTTTACCGGCAAGCTGCCGCGCCGCCGCCTGATCTTGCTGCTCATCGGCTTCCTCGTGGTGGGTAACCTCCTCTCGGTCTTGGCACCGAATTACGCCATCCTCATGATTGCGCGCTTCATCGCGGGCATGCCGCACGGTGCTTATTTCTCCGTGGCTAACCTTTCTGCCGCATCCATGGCGCCCCCAGGCGGCCGCGGCAAGGCCATGGCTTATGTGGGCATGGGCCTGGCCATCGCCACGGTGATTGGTGTCCCGGCCGCCCAAGCCCTCGGTTCCGCGCTGGGTTGGCAGGCGGCCTACCTAGTGGTCGTGGCTTTGGGTATTGTCACCGCCGTTGCGTTGTTCTTCCTGATGCCGCACATGACGGAGATGAAGCAGACCGATATTCGCACCGAATTCGGTGCGTTCAAAAACAGCCAGGTGTGGTTCACCGTCATCATGGGCGTGGTCGGCTTTGGCGGCATGTTCTCCGTCTATACCTATATTTCGTGGACCATGACCGAGGTCGCCGGCATGGACCAGAGCCTCATCTGGGTGGTGCTCATGGCCTATGGCATCGGCATGACCATCGGCAATGCCTTTGGCGGCTGGCTGGCTGATCGCAACCTGGAGTTTGGCATTATCTTTGCCTTGGCCTGCCTCATCGTTATCTTGACGGCCTTCTACTTCCTCTCCGGCCATGCCATCCCCGCTACCTTGTGCTTTGGCTGCGTGGCGTTTATGGGCTCTACCCTGGTGCCTTCGCTGCAGCTGCGCTTGGTGCATGTGGCCGGCGACGCCCAGACTTTGGCCGCAGCCCTTAACCAGTCCGCGTTGAACATCGCAAACGCGGCCGGTGCGACCATTGGCGGCGCCGTGGTGGGTGCCGGCTTGGGCTACTCCGCTCCGGCGCTGGCGGGTGCCGGCCTGGCGGCGGCGGGGTGCCTGGTATGGGCTGCGACGATGTGGGATAAAAAGCGCCTTGCTCGCCGCGCCTAGGCATACCGATATGCTGTTGGCATGACCCTTACCATCGCGAGCGTAAACGTCAATGGAATCCGTGCTGCGTGCAAGCAGCGCAATGAAAATAACCCCGGTATGAACGCCTGGCTAGAGGAGACTCCGGCCGATATCGTGCTCATGCAAGAAGTGCGCGCAACCCCGGAGCAAGCCGAAAAGGCCCTGGCCCCAGCCCTCGAGGCGGGCTGGCACTTAGCTCTTGCCGACGCCGCCGCAAAGGGCCGCGCCGGCGTCGGCATCTTGTCCCGCACCCCGCTTGCCGACGTCGAAGTGGGCTTCGGCTCCTTTACCGACGCCGGCCGATGGATCGCCGCTACCACCCGCGATATTCGCGTCGCCTCCCTGTACCTGCCTTCCGGCGATACCGGTTCGCCGAAGTTGGATGAAAAGTACCGCTTCTTGGACGAGTTCCAAGAGGTGCTGGCGGAGAATGCGGCGCACACGAATTCTGATGGCAGCCCGGCCGACATGGTCATCGGCGGCGACTGGAATATCTGCCACCGCGCCCAGGACCTGAAGAATAATAAGGCCAACGAAAAGAAGGCCGGCCACCTGCCGGAGGAGCGCGCCTTCATGGACCATGTCTTTGGCGCCTTCCCGGATGACAAGCCGCAGGAGAAGAAGAACCTCGGGCAGTGGCAGGGTGTGGTCGAATACGCCGGCGGCGAGCCGTGGGCCCCAGCGGCAGAACCGCAGTGGTTCGACGTCGCCCGCCGCCTGCACCCGGAAGAAGATGGTCCTTATACCTGGTGGACCTACCGCGGCCAGGCGTTTAATAACAATGCCGGGTGGCGCATCGATTACCAGGCGGCCACCCGCCCGATGCTGGAGCGCGCGCAGCGCACCTGGGTGGATAAGGCTCCTACCGTGGAGCAGCGCTGGTCCGACCATTCCCCACTGCTGGTGGAGTACCGCTGATGACGCCGCTATTTAGCGTCCTGTATGTAGTTGGTATTACGGCTGAGTCCATGACCGCCGCATTGTCCGCCGGCCGCCAAAAGCTCGACCTTTTTGGCGTCACCATGATTGCCTCCATGACGGCGCTGGGCGGCGGCACGGTGCGCGATATGATCCTCGATGATCCTCCCTTTACCTGGGTTGAGCACCCCATCTATTTGGTGATCGTCATCGTGGCGGCCGTGGTGACGGTGGGCATGTCCTTCCTCATGCACTACTTCCGCCACCTCTTCCTCATCTTGGATGCCTTGGGGCTTGCGGTCTTTTCGGTGCTCGGCACCCAAATCGCGGTCCACTTGGGGCACGGGTTCATCATTGCCTCGGTCTCCGCGGTGATTTCCGGCGTCTTTGGCGGCGTGCTGCGTGACCTGCTTTCAGACCGCATCCCGTTGGTCTTTTCCGGCGAGTTTTACGCCGCTATCTCGGTGCTCGCCGCGGCGCTATTTATGGCGCTGTACCACAGTGGCCTGGCCGAGGAACCGACCGCGATTATCACCGCCTCCGTGTGCTTTTTTGCCCGCTTGGCCGCGATCTACTTCAAGAAAGGCCTGCCCGTCTTTGAATATCGCGATGCCGAGCAGCAGATGGACCCGCGCCTGCGTTTGTCCGCGCGCATTGTGCGCGATGGCGCCCGCAAGGCCAAGCGCAAGGCGGGCGCGGCCACACGCTATGCCAGCCCGATCACGCGCCCGCTGACTCGGCCGCTAAGCCGCCCCTTGAGCCGGACGTTTAGGAAAAAGTCTCGAGCGTTTTCTACGGCGGCTGAAGGAACGGACTACAGCGATATGTCGAGCAACCGCATCGCGCGCCGGCCGAAGCAGCAGTCGATTACGCGGCCGAGCGGCCGGCACTCGCCAGGGGCACGGGGAGTAAACGTGGAGCAGCAGTGGAGCTTTAATAAGGGGGACGTCGGCAAGCGCAAGGCACCCAAACACAAGCAGTAGTGCTAGTATAGGTAAGTCAAAAAATTCAGTAATCTGCAACGGAGAAAGTTCATGGCTCGCGCAATTATTTCTTTCGTCCTCGGCGCTGTAATCCTCGGCCTGAGCATCTGGTGGTGGACCGTTGTTGGTCCGTCCTTCGCTTTCCTCGGCCCCATCGTGCTGATGGGCGTGGGCGGCGCGCTGATGGTTGCGGGCTTTGCCATCTTTATGGATGTTGTTAGCCCCACCTCCCGCAAGATTTAAGTTCTTGCGCCGCTTCCCCTGCCCTACGGGTAGGGGATTTTTCGATCCCTCGCTCAGGCGGCGCCGGGGAAGGATGTGAACCGCGCGGCGAGGCTAGGGGGTAGGATAAGGCACCATGACTGCAGACAATTCCACCGTTTCCCGCGTCCTGTCCGGTATCCAACCCACCGCTGATTCCTATCACCTGGGTAATTACCTAGGAGCGCTCAAGCAGTGGATTGACCTGCAGGACGGCTATGACGCCTTCTACTTCATCCCGGACCTGCACGCGATTACCGTGGAGCAAAATCCGGAGGAGCTGCGCAACCGCACCATTGCGGGTGCCGCTCAGCTCATTGCCTTGGGCATTGATCCGGAAAAGTCCACGCTCTTCGTGCAGTCGCACGTGCCCGCCCACGCGGAGCTGACCTGGGTACTGCAGTGCCTCACCGGTTTTGGCGAGGCCTCCCGCATGACCCAGTTCAAGGATAAGTCCGCCAAGCAGGGCTCGGATCGCACCTCGGTGGGTCTATTTACCTACCCCATCCTCATGGCCTCCGATATCTTGCTCTACTCGCCGGATTATGTGCCGGTGGGCGAGGACCAGCGCCAGCACCTGGAGCTGACCCGTAATCTGGCCGAGCGCTTCAACAATAAGTACGGCGAGACCTTCAAGGTACCGGAGCCGTTCATCCCGGAAGGTGCGGCAAAGATTTATGACCTGCAGGAGCCGACCTCCAAGATGTCTAAGTCCGGCGCCAACCCGAAGGGCCTGGTCAACCTGCTTGATGCACCGAAGACCTCGGCTAAGCGCATCAAGTCCGCCGTGACGGATGATTTGGGCTCGGTGGCCTTCGACCGCGATAACCAGCCGGGTGTGTCCAACCTGCTGGTCATCCAGTCTGCGCTCACCGGTGAATCCATCGATTCCTTGGTGGAAAAGTACGCCGGCCAGGGCTACGGCCACCTCAAAGTCGATACCGCCGACGCGCTGCAGGAATTTACCACTCCGCTCAAGGCGCGCTATGACGAGTTGATGGCGGACCGCGGCGAGCTCGAGCGCATCCTGGCGCAGGGCGCGGAGACGGCACAAGAGATTGCCCAGCCGCTTGTCGACGCCGTCTATGAAAAGGTCGGCTTCCTTCCCCGCCTGCGCAAGTAGCAAGCAGCCGCTTCCCCCGCACCCCACCCCACAAAGGGACAAGTGGGCATCTGCCAGTTACTCTAGGTGAGATAAAAACTGTGCGAGCAAGAAGGGAAGCACGTGCCTACCACCACGCAATCCTCCTCGAAGAAGACGGACCACTACGGCATCGAACGCGCCAATGCCGACGATCCCGGTGCGGTAGATAAGATTCGCTCCAAGTCCGGATTCGTTGACCACCTCATGCGCATGAACGAGCGCTACGGTGCCGAAGGCGGCAACCAGTTTGCCGCCGGCATCACCTATTATTCGGTGCTCTCCATCTTCCCGCTTGCCATGCTGATCGTGGCCACCGTCGCCGCCGTCTTGGCTAACCGCGAGGACCTGCTCAATGATCTGCAATCCCATATCACCAGTTCTATCGATGGCGATATGGGCGATACGGTTAACAAAATCCTCGATACCGCCATTGACCAACGCGGCGCCATGTTCGGTATCGGTGGTTTGACCACCCTGTGGTCCGGCCTGGGATGGATGAATAACCTGCGCATCGGTATCTCGGCGATGTGGGGTATCGATGCCAACGAGGGCGGTTCCTTCTTGAAGAAGAAGTTGTCTGACCTGGTGGGCCTCATTGGCCTTATCGTGGCGTTCCTCATCGCCTTTGGCGTGACCGCTGCCGGGTCCTCCGGCCTTACCCAGAAGATCTTTGAGCGCGTAGGAATCGAGTCCTTCTCGGGCATGGACTTGGTGATTTTCTTTGTCGGCTTGGCTGTGGGCCTCGTGGCGAACTTCATCGTTATGTGGTGGCTGATTATGATCCTGCCGCGCACCAAGGTGCCGAAGAAGTCCGGCCTTATCGGCGCAGCCATCGGTGCCGTCGCTTTCGAGCTGCTTAAGCAGCTGTCTACGGTCATCATGTCCTCTGCTACCGGCAGCCCGGCTGGCGCGGTCTTCGGCCCGGTCATCGTGCTCATGGTGGTCATGTATCTGATTTGGCGCGTGGTGCTGTATATCTCCGCGTGGACCGCCACCACCGCCGAGTCCCTGAAGTACGCTCAACCGCCGGTCCCAGAGCCGGCCGTTATTCGCGTCCGCAACGAGGTCAAGGAAGGCGCGCCTGCAGGTGCGACCTTCGGCGTTGGCGCCGCTGTAGGCGCCGCGGCCGTGGGCGCATGGAGCCTGTTGCGCCGTAAGTAAAATCTCCTCCTTAGGGGTGAGGTCGCCGCTGCCGGTGAGCTTTAAGATAGAGCATTATGAATGCCAATGACATCGCACCGAATCTTTATGAGGAATGGGGACTAGATCGCCGCGATGGCGAGCACGAGCTTTTAGTCTTGTTGGAGTCCAAGGATGTGCTGCTGCAGCAGCAAGGCCAAGACATTGAAGATCCGCGGCGCGCGCAGCTGCGCATCGCTGCCAGCGTCTTAGGCTCTGCTGCAAAGCGGTCCGAATACGATAAGGCGTGCGCGGCGGGAGTGCGCCCCACCTGGGGAGACCTAGGACAGCTGGGTGCGGTAGGGCAGTGGAACCCGCGGCCACAGCAAGCCCAGCAGCAAGCTCAGTCATTCCAGCCCGGTCAGGCGGCCGGGCCGGGGCGTCACGCTCAGCAGGAACCGCGATTTGCGCAGACCGCGAGCCCCTATGGGTCGCCATATTCGCGCAATCCCTTTGCCCCGCAGCACAATCCATTCCCGCCGGCAACGGCGAACGCTGCCGTCCCCGCACCGCTGGTACAGCACCCAGCGCCTGAAATTAGCCAGCGTGCCGGTCAAGATGCGCGCATCGGCATGGCCATTTTGGACCTCATCTTCTTTTCGCTCATTAGCGGCAGCTTCGGCGGCGCGCTGCTGTCCGGCGGCGTGGATGAGCTTTCGACGTTCATTGGCGGCGCTATCATCTTGCTGCTCTACACCTTGGGCACTGAGTGTTGGCTCGGCGCCAGCCCGGCTAAGCTGCTGATGGGCTACACGGTGCGCGATGTCGACACCAAAGAGCGGCTCACCCTCACCCAGTCCGCTAAGCGTCAGTGGTGGCGCCTAGTCAATATCGTGCCGGGCCCCGGTACGTTCGCCAGCTGGGTGGGCGCCGGCGTGCATACCTTCACCATTTCGGAGAAGAATAACCGCCGCGGCACCCACGATGAGTGGGCTAACGCCGAAGTAGTGAAAAAGCACCCACGCACATAGCCAGCAACACTACGGCGCCGGCGATAACCCAGCCGAGCCAGCCCTGCACCCCGTCCAAGGAAGAGTTCGCGGATTGCGCCTGGGCATCGGGCGCCGGCGTTGCCGCAGGGGACGCAGGGGAGTTGGCGTCGGAATGGGCGTCGGCAAGCAAATGCCCTACACCATCCCCGGGATGCACCTTATAGGCCTCGTGCAGCAGTTTCTGAGCCTGCTCCCACGCGCGCGGGCCGTGCTCCACGGTGGTATCGAGCAGCACCGCCTGCAGCCGCCGGCCATGGCGGTCAAGCGCGCCGACGAAGGTATGGTGTGCATCATCGGTAAAGCCCGTCTTGCCACCAATACCATCCGGATCATTGAGGAAGAGCCCGTTATCGTTGCCTAATTGGTAACCATCAAGGTCGCCCCAGCCGGGGAACTCCACGGACTCTGTATCCACAATCCGCGCGAAGGTCGGGTTATGGAAGGCCGCGCGGTAAATGCGGGAAATGTCCTCTGCCGAGGTAGACATGCCCGGGGCATCGAGCCCGGAGTAGCTGGCCGCATAAGTGGAATTCGTGCCGATCTCGGCCGCCTTGTCATTGACCTTGCGCAGCGTGGCCTCGTCCCCGCCCAGTTCCTGGGCCAGGGCGTGCGCGGCATCGTTGCCAGAGGCCATGAGCAAGCCCTGCAAAAGCTGTTCCACCGTGTACGTGCCGCCCGGGCCGATGCCTACCGCTGAGCCATCAATCTGTGCCGATTCTTCGCCCACCTCGACCTTCTGGTGCAGATCCAGTTCGTCGATGACCACCAGCGCCAGCAGCGCCTTGATGATGGAGGCCGGCCGGTAGCGGCCGTTAGGGTCCTTCATCGCGATGATTTCGCCGGTATCGATATCGGAGACCATCCACGCCGCAGCCACCACATCCTTATCCACCTTGAACCCTTCGGGCAGGGTGGTGCCGCAGGCCTCATCGCTATCCACCGGCGGCAACGGGGTGGGGGAGGCCTGCCCAGGAGCGAGGCGCTCTGAGGTGGTGGTGGCCTTTTCCGGGCGCTCGGCGTGCGGGCACTTATCGGTATCCGGGGCGGCGGTACGCGTGGTGGTCGGAGTTTCCGGCTCTTCCGCCAGCGCGAGCGGTGCGCCGCTGAGCAGGACGGCAACGAGAGAACTAGCGATAATTCTTTTCATGACATGACACATCTTAGGCCCGTGCCTACGATGGGACGCATGCATGACGCGCCTTTGATTAGCCCTGAAAACAAGGACTCCGCCGCCGACGTGGTGGCCAAGCTTCCTAAGGTCTCCCTCTTTGAGACTATTTCCTCCACGGCCGCCACGCCGGAGGAACTTACCGCGACCATCCGCGAGCGCTACGAAGCCTTGGCCGCCGATGGTGTGGTCTATGCGGAACTGCACCTGGATCCAGCAGAGATCGGCCTAGACGCTGCCGCGGTTGTCGAAGCCGCTGGTGCAGCCCGCATTCCTTCCCTCGACTCCCGCCTCGTCCTCGCCGGCACGGCCCCTGAGGCAGTAGTGCCTGACGACGCCCCCGTGGTGGGCTACAACCTGCCTCAGGACCAAGCGGGCGCGGCCGCGGACTTCCGCGCCGCATACCTGCCCACCCAGATTCACGTGGGCGAGGACTTCGCAGAAGTAGAGCGTGCCGCCCAGGCCGGCGTGAACCGCCTTATCCACCCGGTGAATATGATCGATGACTTCACTGCGAATATTGAAGGCATCGTGCCGGGTAAGGCCTCTGGCTACATCCGCGACCGTCATATTCCCCTGGTCTTTACCCCACTAGAGGAGGCCGAGGAGCTGACCGACCACCCACTGCCACTGCTGCAACAGCTGGGTTTTACCTGCACCATTTCCTCGGGCGCGACTACCTTGACCAAGCAGTTCCTTGCGCTGAGTGAGACTTTTGGCTACGGGCTGGAGGAATTTTTCGATCTTACCGTCAAAGCGGTGGAGAATTCCTTCGCTGACCAGGAATTACGGCAGCATCTGCTAGAAACGGTTATCTTGCCAGCATACGAGGAACTATCTGATCCGGAGCTTGCTGGCCCGGACACGGAAGGGTCCCTCGCAGATGCTGCAGACGCCGCTGAAGAATAGAAACGATTAAAGGAGAATTACATGCCTTCCGTACTTTTTGTTGTTACCGCTGCTGAGGAATGGACACTGGCCGATGGCACCAAGCGCCCAACCGGCTATTGGGCCGAGGAGCTTATTGCCCCGCACCGCGTCTTCCAGGGCGCAGGCTGGGATATCCACTTCGCGACCCCAGGCGCGAAGGCTCCCGTCGTAGATGAGTACAGCCTAGAGGTACTGCCCGATAACGTGCGCATGGCGCAGGAGAATTACTTGGCGGAGTTGGGCGTGGCGCTAGAGAACCCGCTGAACCTGGCCGATGTCAATGAGGAAGACTATGACCTCATTTTCTACCCAGGCGGCCACGGGCCGATGGAGGATCTTGCCTACGATCAGGATTCTGCCAAGTTGATTCAGGCGCGTATGGATTCCGGCCGCGCGCTCGGCCTCGTTTGCCACGCCCCAGCCGCGCTATTGGCATTGGATAACGAAAATTGGCCGTTCAAAGGCTACAAGATGACCGCCTTTAGCAATGCCGAGGAAGGCGAGGAGATGGTCGCCGCCGCTAAGTGGGCATTGGAGACCCGCCTGCGCGAGCTCGGCGCGGATTACCAGGAGACCGATCCGATGTCCCCGAACGTCATCGTGGATCGCAACCTGTACACCGGCCAGAACCCGGCTTCCTCTGAGCCGCTGGCACAGCGCATTCTGCGCGATTTCTAAATGCGCATCCCGCGAATCCTCAAGGCCGGGACTGCCCTGACAGGAGTGGCCGGGGCCGCGGGCATGGCGGCGTATGCGCTCAGCCGCCGGCCGTACCTGCGTGAGGTGGCACCGGGCCTGCGCAGCCCGGTTCTGTACCTGCCGATGCATTTGCTTGCCGACGCCACCTTTGCCCGCGCCAGCCGCTTCTTTGCCAGCATCGATTTCTCCCGTCCGGTGCGGCACGCGGTGGATATTACGGAGTTCTCCGCTTCCTTCGATGGCCACGCCTTTAGCGCCCGCGTGCTTACCCCACGCGGCGATTCCCAGGGCACAGCCACCGCTGGGCCGCGCCCCGTGGTGGTGTGGACGCACGGCGGCGGCCATCTCATCGGCGGCCCGGCCATGTATGACCCGCAGAATGCCCGCATGGCGTCCGAGCTCGGTGCCATCGTGGTGGCCCCGCGCTACCACAAATCCACCCAGGAGCCGTTCCCCGCGGACCATGATGAGTGCTACGCCGCGCTGCGTTGGGTGCAAGAACACGGCGATAAGCTGGGCGGGGATACCTCGCGCATCGCGGTCGCTGGCGATAGCGCCGGCGGCGGCCTCGCCGCGGGTCTGGTGCAGCGTGCCTTTGATGAGGGCCATCCGGTCCGCGCGCTCGGCTTGGTCTATCCCATGCTGGATCACCGCACCACGGATAAGTCCGGTGCGGTGGGCCAATTCATCTGGACGGCGGGCCCGAACCGCGGCGCGTGGTCCATGTACCTGGGAGATGACCACTTGGATGTTGACCTGCCGCCTTATGCTTCGCCAGCCACGCGCAGTGATCTTTCCGGCTTGCCGCCGACGTGGATCGGGGTGGGTGGCATCGACCTCTTCTGCGATGAATCCGTGGCCTTTGCCCAAGCCCTCGATGCGGCCGGCGTGGATACGACCCTCGACGTGTGGGCCGGCGCCTACCACGGGTTTGACCAGATTAAACCCAAGGCTCCACAATCGCGTGAGCTTATCGGCGCCCTCATTGACCACCTCCGCCGTCACCTCTAAAGTCACGTACTGAGGGAGGACGAGCGATGAAATACAACACGCACGTGTCGTGGGTCGTATTTTTCACCAGCCTTATTGTTCTCGGTCTGATTCTGGGCGGAGTCTTTGGAATAGGGACTCTAGGCCGCTCCATTATTGGACTCAGTTTGGGGATAGCGTGGCTGATTTTCGATAAATACATGCGCGACCGGACCCGACGCCAAGAGCAAGAAGCACGCAGCGACTAGACACAAAAGCCGCCCCCTCACCGTCCAGCTGCTGTGCAGTGGGACAAAGGCGGGGCGGCTGATGTGCTACGCGCGGCCGGGGCCGTGCGAACCGTGTGGGTTTAGAACTTAGAGAAGCGCTTGATGAGCATATCCTCCAAGCCCTTCCAAGACTCAGCGTGCTCGTTATATGGCTTGGACGGTACGTAGCCGGCGTGCTCGGTGGAGCCGAGCATGTAGCCCAAGTAGTCCTGCAGGCGCGGGTGAGCCAGCATATAGGAGTTAATGGAATCGTCGCCGGCCCAGTCGGCGGCATCGGCGCATACCTCGTAGCAGCGCGCCATCTGATCGGAATCGACGGCCTCCGGGCCCTTTTCGATATCGCGCACGATGCCGTTGAAGGAATACTGGTTATCCGGGTGGACCTGAACTTCTAGCTCGCCGGCATTAGCAGCGGCGACAACCTCTTCCCAGGTGGATACGCGTGCCAGGTCGTGGTCATCGTTGTCCATGATCCAGCGCACCAGGGTCTTCGGGGAATCGAAGGTGAAGATCTCGCCCCACTTGCCCAAGAAGATGGGCTTGCCGTCCAGGTAGGTGCGCAGGGTGTAGACGGACTTGGACTGCGCGGTGATCTTGATGGGATCGATGCCGGCGGCGGCCCACGGGGAGTTATCGTACGGGTCAGCGGCCTCGGCGGCGGCCTTGCGCTTTTCTTCGGCTTCCTTGGCCGCTGCAGCGGAGGCGGCAGCAGCAGAAGAGATGCGCTCCTTGGCATCGGAAACCTTGGCCGCATCAAAGTCATCGCTGGAGACCACGCGGACGTGCTCATCCAGGTCTTCGATGACTTTCTTCCAGTTGCCGGCGATGACGTGGCCCACGCCGGACCACTCGCTCATGCCTTGTTCGCCGGAGTAGTGGTCGGCGCCGCGGGAGACATTGCGCAGGATGGAGTGGGAGGCGAAGAAGATGGTGGTGTGCTCTGCACCGGCGACGTCGGCAAGCGCGGAGGCTATCTCCAGGTTGCGGGCCACCGTGGATACGTTCTGGTGGCTCGGGCGACCAGCCAGCGCTTCCGGCATGCCGATGAGATCATATTCATTCCGCTCAGCCGGGGTAACGCGGTCTGCATCGCGGCCGGCAAACTGGTCCCACTGCGGGTGGTCCAGCAAATCGTGCTTGGTGCCAGACTCCACGAAGCACAGCAGCTCGGCGGGTGAGTTAAAGGCTAGGACGGCCTCGTCATCGCCCAAAAAGGCCTGCCACTCGGAGCCATGTTGGCGCCACTTGGGTGCCCAGAGGGTATAAAAATCGCCCTCGGTCAGCGAGAGCTTTACAGGTACAATTGCGCGGGTGCTCATGGCGTTTTAGTCTACCCAACGCCCTAAGCAGCGCGCGAGAGCGCACCGGCCTTAGGCCGTGGGGCGCCAAAATCCTTTGAATTGCATGCCCATATTTGTGGTGCGCAGCGGGTTGGTTTGCACCGGATCACCGGCCTCCACGATTTCGCCATTGCCGGAATACATTGCCACGTGCCCGTCCCATACCACCAGGTCACCGGGTTGCAATTGATCCGCACTGACCTGCTGACCAATGGTCTGTTGGTCTGCTGTGCGAGGCAAGTCCACCCCGGCCTGCGAATAAGCCCATTGGGTAAGGCCCGAGCAATCGAAGCCGCCGTTTCCGGTGCCACCCCACACGTAGGGCTGGCCCACTTGGCTCTTCGCTGCGGCGACCGCGGCCCGCCCGGCGGCCGAACCACCCTCGGCAGAGGGCTCAGGTGCGGGCGGGGAAGAAGCCGCGTCGTGTGGGGCAGCATCGGCGCCGGCCTCATCGCCCGCCGCAGATTGTGCTGGAAGAGCGGCGGAGTGCTGGGCACCGGTGGGGCTTAAGGGGGCGTCGGCAAGCGCGGAGTGCACCGGCCGCTGCGCTACCGGCTGCAGGGACTGAGCGGCCGCGCTGAGATCGCCCATCAGGCGCTGCACGCGGGCAGTGGCCATGCCCAGGTGCTGGGAGATAAGCGCGCGAAGCTGAGCCAGAGCGGCGGCACGCGCCGACGGATCCAGCGACAGGAAACCCAGCGCGGTGGGCAGGGCCTGGCGCACCAGCTGCGTGGCGATGCCCACTAGATCCCGGATGGTGCCTGCTACCAAGGTGCGGGCCTGGCTGAGCGCGGCAGAGATGGTTGCATTATCGAGATCGATATTTTTCGCCGATTCGAGTAGGGGAGCGGGATTGCCGTGGGCGATGGCGGCCAAAGGCTCGGCGGCGGAGAGATCCGGCACGCGAGGAAGCTCAACCTCCGGAAGTTGTGCCGGTTGCATGGTGGCAATCTGCTTGAGCGCGGTATCGAGCATCTACATCGCCGCCCCAAGGTGCTGGCCTAGCGAGGCATCGGTGTCTTCTGCCTCGCGCGACATCTGGAAACCGGAGTGGGCAACCTGCCCCATATCGTTGCGCAGCACGCTCATGCGCGCGCCCACATTATCGAGCGCGGCATGCACGGCCTCATTGAAAGCTGTGAATGCGGAATCTTCAGGCAAAATTGGATGGGGCGGATTCTCCCCTTGGGACTGGGCGTGCAGGTCGCGGGCGAGGTGGCGGGCATAGTCAGTATCGATCGTGAAAGGTCTCATGCCCTATTGGACTGCCCAATGGCCCATTTGGTTCCCAAAAAGTTTAAAGTGGTGGTCATGGACATCCACGTAGTAGATCACCCGCTTGCCGTCTCCCGCCTAACGCTAATGCGCGATGCGCGCAGCGATAACTCCGCGTTCCGCGCCGCCCTGAAAGACTTGGGCGCCATGCTTGTCTATGAAGCATCCCGCGACCTTGCCGTGGAAAACTTCGACTGCGCCACCCCGGTGTCTACCACCCAGGGCACCCGCCTGCAGGACCCGCCCATCATCGTGCCGATCATCCGCGCCGGGCTGGGCATGGTCGACCCGGCCCTGTCTATGATTCCGGATGCGCAGGTCGGCTTCATTGGCATGGCCCGCAACGAAGAGACGCACGAGCCGGTGCCGTACCTGGAGGCATTGCCGGAGGACCTGACCGGCCGCACGGTGTTCGTGGTGGATCCAATGCTGGCCACCGGTGGTTCCCTGCTGCACGCATTGCGGCTGCTCGCTGGCCGCGGCGCCACCGATATCACCGCCATCTGCATGGTCTCGGCGCAGCCGGGTGTGGATGCGCTGGCTGAATCCGGTCTGCCGGTGCGCCTAGTCACCGCCGCTATCGATCCTTCGCTCAACGAGGATGCTTATATCGTTCCGGGCTTGGGCGATGCCGGCGACCGCCTCTACGGTCCGCGCAATATCGACCTTTAAGGTAATCTTCTCCCTGGAAAGGCGACCGCACTTTCCAGGGGGAGAATATGAGTTTCATTCATCTAATGTGGTCGAGCTACGGCCACGGATTTTCGCAACAATTGCGGCGGGTGCGACAGCGTCGGGGGATTTCACAGCAGGCGCTGGCGGAGATTTCTGGGGTCTCTCGCAGCCAAATTTCTAATCTGGAGCGCAACGAAAATGGCGTGCACGCCATGGCCGATCCGCAGCTGTCTACGGTATATAAGCTGGCCTTGGCCCTAGAAATCCCGCCGGCGGTACTGCTGCCGGCCGGCGGGGACGTGGTGGAAGGGCATTTGACCGATTCCGCGGTGGCCGTTGCCGAGGACGTCGCGCCCTTCCCGCAAGGCTATGTGGACCGGCGTCGGTTTGCCGCCACGTGGAATGGCGCCCTGAGCTAGAGCACCCCGCATCACCACCTGAGTTACTGAACCGCATGGTCTAGTTGTAGACTTTGCACCCAGACGTATTTCAATGACAGGGAAGGCACGCGGATGATCTCGGAATGCATCAACGAGTGGTTTAATGCCCACCGTGCGGAGGTCATCGCGTGGCGGCGCCATATCCACCGCCACCCAGAAACCGCGAACCAAGAGGTGGAAACCACCAACTTCCTAGCCTCTATCCTGCAGGACTATGGCTTGCAGCCACAGCGCTTCCCACAGACCGGCCTCATGGTAGACATAGGCCCCGATACGGAGCTAGGCCGGCTGGCCTTCCGCGCCGATATCGACGCCTTGCCGGTCACGGAGGTCACTGGCTTGGAATATACCTCCGAAGTTCCCGGAAAGATGCATGCCTGCGGCCACGACGTGCACACCACCGTGGCGCTCGGTCTGGCTTGCGCATTGGCGGATTTCCAACGCGTCCACGACCTGCCGCTGGGCATTCGTGTCATCTTTCAACCGGCCGAAGAGGTATGGGTCGGCGGTGCGACCGATGTTATTGAATGGGGCGCGCTGGAGGGAGTACATTCCATTTTTGCCATCCACGCCGAACCCAAGCTGCGCGTGGGGCGCATCGGTATCCGCGCTGGGGCGATCACTTCTGCTACCGACGTGGTGGAGCTCAATATCAAGGGCCCAGGCGGACATACTTCCCGCCCGCACCTTTCCGCCGACGTCATCTACGCCTTGGGCAAGGTCATCACCGAGCTACCCGCGCTGCTCTCGCGCCGGGTTGATCCGCGCACCGGCACCGTTTTGGTCTTTGGCCAGGTGAATTCGGGCTACGCGCCCAATGCCATTCCAGAGACTGGCAGCTTGACCGGCACCATGCGCACGGCCGATATTGGCATCTGGCGCGATATGCAAAGTCTCTTTACCGAGCTGGTGGAACAGATTCTCGCGCCGGTGGGCGTAGAACATGAGCTGACCTACAACCGCGGCGTTCCGCCGGTGCTTAACGACGACGTCGCCACCGCCCTGCTTGCCTCCGCCGCCCAATCCATCGATCCGCAGGCCGTCGTGCAAGCCCCGCAGTCCTCCGGCGGCGAGGATTTTTCCTGGTACCTAGAAAAGGTCCCCGGTTCCATGGCGCGGCTTGGCTGCTGGTCCGGCGAGGGCGAGCAGCATGACTTGCACATGGGTGATCTTATCGTCGACGAGAGGGCCATCGGCGTGGGCATCAAACTCTTTGGCGCCGTGGTTGAGCAGTTCATAGGGGAGAATGCGGAGACAGACTAACGCGCTTTAAGGTCCTACACGTTAGACTCGTAAGCGACTTTTAAAGTGGAGCTGATAAAGGAGCAAGTGCGTGTTGAACCAGACCAAGCGAATTGTCATCATCGGCGGTGGCCCGGCAGGCTATGAAGCCGCATTGGCAGGCGCCAAGTATGGTGCAGAAATCACCATTATTGAAGACCAAGGCATGGGCGGTAACAGCGTTATCTTGGACTGCGTTCCTTCCAAGTCCTTCATCGCCGGCGCTAATATCAAGACCGACTTGCGCCGCGCCGAGGACATGAAGCTCAACGAAGGCATTGGCCAGGCCCACCTCTCCCTGACCGCTCTGAATAAGCGTGTGCAGGATCTGGCAAGCAAGCAGTCCTCCGATATCCGCGCTACCGTGGAATCCCTGGGCGCACGCGTTATCGACGGCCGCGGCTACTTCCCAGAGGACCAGGAAGCCGATGCCTTTGGCGGCCACAAGGTTACCGCCGTATTTAACGAGGACGGCCACGAGGAAACCATTAACGCAGATCTCGTCCTGGTAGCCACCGGCGCCACCCCTCGCATTCTCCCGGGCGCGCAGCCAGACGGCGAGCGCATCCTCACCTGGCAGCAGGTATACAACCTCACCGAGCTTCCTGAACACCTCATCGTCGTCGGCTCCGGCGTGACCGGCGCCGAGTTCGTCTCCGCCTTCGCTGAGCTGGGCGTGAAGGTTACCATGGTTGCCTCCCGTGATCGCATTTTGCCGCATGACGACGCCGACGCTGCCGACGTCCTCGAGACCGTACTGAGCGAGCGCGGCGTGGAACTGGAAAAGAACTGCCGCGTGGAAACCGTCAACCGCACCGAGGATGGCAACGTCCTGGTCACCACGCAGGACGGCCGCGAAATCACCGGCTCCCACGTCATCATGTCCATCGGCTCTATCCCGAATACCCAGGACCTCAAGCTGGAGAACGTCGGCGTGGAAACCGCCAAGTCCGGCCACATTCAGGTCGACCGCGTCTCCCGCACCAATATCGCCGGCATCTACGCCGCTGGCGACTGCTCTGACCTTTTCCCATTGGCGTCCGTCGCCGCAATGCAGGGCCGCGTAGCCATGTACCACGCCCTAGGTGAGGGCGTGTCCCCGCTGCGCCTGAAGACCGTGGCCAACGCCGTCTTCACCCGCCCGGAAATCGCCGCCGTCGGTTTCACCCAGGCAGAGATTGAGGCCGGCGAAGTCGCCGCCCGCACCATCACCATGCCGCTCAATACCAACCCGCGAGCCAAGATGCGTTCCCTGCAGCACGGCTTTGTCAAGCTCTTCTGCCGCGCCACCTCTGGCCGCGTTATCGGTGGCGTCATCGTTGCGCCGACCGCCTCCGAGCTCATTCTGCCCATTGCCATGGCCGTGACGAACCAGCTCACCGTGAACCAGCTGGCCGATTCCTTCGCCGTATACCCGTCCCTGTCGGGCACCATCACCGAGGCTGCACGACGCCTCGTTGCCCACGACGATCTGGAGTAAACGAAACCAATTCCTCTCTTCGCGCCCGCACTCGATAAGCAGTCGAGATCGGGCGCTTTTTCATGCGCCGCTAAAAGGTGGAGTAAGAATGCTCGGCGGTGCGATTGAGTGAAACCTGGATGGCGCGATCCGCTTGAGGAAGAGCACGCTGGGGGCAATGCTCGCGCGGGCAAGCGGTACAACCAGGGCCGATAGGGGTGGCGGCGGATACGTCTAAATTAAGCGCATCGGCGTAGACAATGCGGTCGGCCTCAGAGATATCGCAGCCTAAGCCCACGGCGAACTCTTTACGAGGGGTTCCCCAAGATTGTGCGGTTCCTTGCACAAAGCGACCTATCCACAGGTAGACGTGACCGTCTGGCATGGCGGCTACCTGGCGGGTGATGCGATTGGGCGTCTCAAAGGCGCGGTGGACTACCCATAATGGGCATGACCCGCCCGAGCGGGCGAAGTGGAAGGCGGTGGAGGATTGGCGCTTGGAGATATTCCCAGCGCGGTCGGTGCGGATGAAGGAAAAGGGCACGCCGGTAAGGCCTGGGCGCTGGAGGGTGGCCAGGCGTTGTGCGGTGGTTTCGAAACCGGTGCCAAAGTAGTTGCACAAAAGGTCGATATCGTAGCGGGTCTTCTCAGCCATCGACAGGAACGGTTGATAGGGCATGGTGACCGCGGCCGCGAAGTACTGTGCAAGCCCTAAGGTAGCTAGTTCTTGCGCCTCGCCGGCAGGAAGCTCGGAGACGAGGTTATCGCAGACATCGCGGTAGGCGAGCAGGCAGTATTGGAGCGCCATTTCAAAGACCAATTGGGCTTCGGAAAGGCCGTCACGAAGCGCAAGCTCCCGGGTGTCTGGATCGAAGTCGCGGCGTGGCCCCGGCCGGGAAAAGCGGACGGTAACGCCGAGGTCCTCGTGCATGCGGGACGCTAAACGGCCGCGGCGTAGCACCCGGTCACCGAGCTGGCCGGCGAGCTCTTCAGCTAGGACATCGAGCTCATGGATGTAGTTATGGGCGTCGTAGAAAAAATCACGGACGAGCTCAAAAGGGGAGCGCTCCCGCGCTGGGGCGCGGGTGGCGACGTCGACGAAGCGGGGCATGAGCTCCGGAAAGCGCGAGGCTAGGTCGGCCAAGGACTCTTCGGCGGCGTCGGGAAAGATGCGGCGCAGGTCGGTGATGGTGCGCGTATCGCGGTCGTCTGCGAAATATCCGGGATCCACATTGAAGCGCTGGGTCAGCTGCATGAGCACGGTGACGGTAAGCGGGCGTTGATCGTTTTCGAGCTGGTTGAGGTAGCTGGTTGATAGTCCCAACTGTTTGGCCATCGCTACCTGTGTTAGCCCCCGCTGCTTGCGCAGTGCATGGATTCGTGCCCCCGCATAATGCTTGGTCATCGCTAGTTCGGCCACCTTTCGCCGCCGTGAACAGCAGAAACCACAAGGTTTGCAGATTCCACTGAATCGTTCCGCTAGATTACACACACCCTACTTATAGCGCAGAGCACATTCAAGCATTTAGTGTGATGTGCAACGCACCGCAGAGTGAAGGAGGACCCATCTAGTGAAGAAGCACGAGGTACGCACCCATAAATCCGCCGAGGAATTTCCCTATGAGGAACACTTGGCATACAAGGTGGCAGAAGTAGCCGCGGACCCCGTAGAGGTCCCAGCTGAGACCACCGACATGATTATTAACCGCATTATCGACAACGCAGCTGTGGCTATGGCCTCCGTGGCGCGGGGGCCTGTAACCTCCGCCCGCACCATGGCCCAGGCACACCCGGTAAGCGAGGGAGGTTCCACTGTATTTGGTGTGGATGGAGCCTACTCGGCCGAATGGGCCGCCCTAGCCAACGGCACAGCGGTCCGTGAGCTGGACTATCACGACACCTTCCTCGCCGCTGAATACTCGCACCCAGGGGACAATATTCCGCCGCTTCTTGCTACCGCGCAGCACAAGGGCCTTAGTGGCCGTGATCTTATCCGCGGCATCGCTACCGGCTATGAAATCCAGGTCAACCTCGTTAAGGGAATCTGCTTGCACGAGCACAAGATTGACCACGTGGCACACCTCGGTCCCTCCGTAGCCGCCGGCATCGGCACCATGCTTGGACTAGATAAGGACACCATCTACCAGGCGGTGGGCCAGGCGCTGCACACCACTACCGCCACCCGGCAATCCCGTAAGGGTCTGATTTCCTCTTGGAAGGCCTATGCCCCGGCCTTCGCGGGAAAGATGGCCATTGAAGCCGTTGACCGCACGATGCGCGGCGAAGGTGCACCGGCGCCCATCTGGGAAGGCGAGGATGGGTTCATCGCGTGGATGCTGCATTCGCCGGAGCGCACCTACACGGTCCCCTTGCCAGAACCTGGCGAGGAAAAGCGCGCCATCTTGGATACCTATACCAAGGAGCACTCGGCCGAATACCAGGCCCAAGCGCCCATTGATATGGCCTTTGCATTGAAGAAAACCCTGGCAGAAAGGGGACTGAGGACAGCGGATATCGAGTCCATCGTTCTGCATACCTCGCACCACACGCACTATGTCATCGGTACCGGTGCCAATGATCCGCAAAAGATGGATCCCTCTGCTTCCCGGGAGACGCTGGATCATTCCATCATGTACATCTTTGCCGTCGCCCTTGAGGACGGCGAGTGGGACCACGAGGCTTCTTATGCTCCCGAGCGTGCCAACCGCCCGGAGACCATCGAACTTTGGCACAAGATTTCCACCGTCGAGGACCCCGAGTGGACCCGCCGTTATCACTCCAACGACCTTTCTGAAAAGGCCTTTGGCGGCAAGGCTGTGATCACTTTCAAAGACGGCACGGTGGTAGAAGATGAGCGCGCCGTTGCTGACGCCCACTCGCTTGGTGCCCGACCCTTTGCACGCGAGCAATACATAGAGAAGTTCAGAAAACTCGCAAACGGCATCGTGGATGAAGCCGAACAAGAGCGCTTCCTCAACGCCGTCCAAAACTTGGAAAATCTCACTGACCTTACCGAGTTAAACGTGCGGGTGACCGATGCTCACCTCGCCGCCGCACCCCAGAAACCGGAAGGACTCTTCTAATGGCTGGACTATTTGGCTCTATGAAAACTCCCGCGGAAAAGCGCCAGCAATTCCGCGCCGACCTTGAATCTGGCACCATTACCCGATTGCCGGGCGCGTTCAATCCCCTGACCGCGCGCCTAATTCAGGATATCGGTGGTTTCGGCGGAGTTTATGTCTCCGGCGCGGTGCTGGCCAATGATTTGGGCCTTCCCGATATTGGCCTGACCACCTTGACTGAGGTGGCGCAGCGTTCGGGCCAGATTGCCCGCGCGACGGACCTGCCCGTGCTTGTCGACGCCGACACTGGCTTCGGCGAACCCATGTCCGCCGCCCGCACCATAGCCGCACTCGAAGACGCAGGCCTAGCCGGATGCCACCTTGAAGACCAGGTCAACCCGAAGCGCTGCGGCCACCTCGATGGCAAAGAAGTGGTGGACACAGATATTATGCTCCGCCGTATTAGTGCCGCGGTCAACGAGCGGCGCGACCCGAACTTCATTGTTTGTGCCCGCACCGATGCCGCAGGAGTCAATGGCATCGATGACGCCATCGACCGTGCAAAGGCTTACGCCGATGCTGGTGCGGACCTTATCTTCACTGAGGCGTTGTATCAGCCAGCAGACTTTGAAAAATTCCGCGCCGCTGTCGACACCCCGTTGCTGGCAAATATGACCGAATTCGGCAAGACCGAGTTGCTTTCGGCGCAACAGCTAGAAGACCTCGGCTATAACGCAGTCATCTGGCCTGTCTCCACCTTCCGCGTGGCTATGGGCGCCACCGAGGATTTCCTGCGGGATATGCATGAAACCGGCTTACAAACTGACTGGCTCGAGCGCATGCAACACCGTTCCCGCCTTTATGAGCTGGTGCGCTACGAGGAATACAACGACTTCGACCAATCCGTTTTCACCTATTCCAAAGACACCTACCGACCAACCTTCGAAAGCTAAGGAGAATTCCCACCATGTCCGATAAGAACCAGACCCCCGAAATCCGCAAGGGCCTGTATGGCGTCGTCGTCGATGAGACTGCCGTGTCCAAGGTCGTCCCTGAGACCAACTCGCTGACCTACCGTGGCTATCCCGTCCAAGAGCTTGCCCGCTATTGCTCCTTCGAGGAAGTGGCTTATCTGCTGTGGAACGGCAAGCTACCGGGGCAGGAATCCCTCATCCGTTTCTCTGCCCGCGAGAAAGCCCTGCGCCACTTGGAGCGCCATGTCATTGACCTCATTATGTCCATGCCGCTGTCGTGCCACCCAATGGACGTCCTGCGTACCGCCATTTCCTATATCGGTTCCCAAGACCCAGAGGAATACACCAAAGACTCTGAACATATCCGTCGCACCGCGCTTGAGCTAATGGCCAAGATTCCCACGATCATTGCTCTCGATATCCGACGCCGCCGCGGCGAGGGCTACATCCAACCTTCTCGCAAGAAGGGCTTTGCGGAGAACTTCCTGTGGATGGTCTTCGGTGATGAGGAAGGCTCCCCAGCTACCAACCGCGCCGATATCGAGGCCTTTGATAAGTCCCTCATTCTCTACGCCGAGCACTCATTTAACGCCTCCACCTTCGCTGCCCGCGTGGTGACCTCCACCATGTCCGATACTTATTCCGCCATCGTCGCGGCCATCGGCGCGCTCAAGGGGCCTCTGCATGGCGGTGCCAACGAGGCCGTGATGAAAAACTTCCTGGAGATTGCCGATCCTGCCAAGGCAGAAGAGTGGACCAAAAAGAAGCTGGCGAACAAGGAATTGGTCATGGGATTTGGTCACCGCGTCTACAAAAACGGCGACTCCCGAGTTCCCACCATGGAGGCCGCCTTTAAGGAGCTGGCCGAACAACATGACCAGACCCAATGGATTGAGATGTACGACATCATGGCCAAGACGATGGAGGAAAATACCTCGATCAAGATCAAGCCTAACCTCGATTTTCCCGCTGGCCCTGCCTATCACATCTTGGGTTTCGACATTGAATTCTTCACGCCAATCTTTGTGATGGCCCGCATTACCGGTTGGACTGCGCACATCGTAGAGCAGAACGAGAATAACTCGCTTATCCGCCCGCTATCCGCTTATAACGGCGAGGAGCAGCGTTCGGTTCCGCCGAAGTCCTTCTAAAACTCACAAGCTCCCCCTCCTCCAGAGACAATTTTCATTCTCGGGGTGGGGGAGTAGCCGTTTTCCACGGATAGTCTAAGGCTGGACTCGCCGCGCTAACTGATGCATCACCAGTGAGAAAACGATGACAGTCAAAGCCGAGAAGAAGAATAAACCTGGCCAAGGGGCGCCGATGTGGACAGTCCCTAGGCTATCAATAAGAATTGCCAGCAGGAGTGCTGCTGCATAGAAGCCGACAAGGATGCCAACAATAAGCAAGAACCGGGTGAACAGAGAACGTTGTTTGGCGCTACTGACCACTAAGCCGATGAAAGTGCCGATGTATCCGGTAAGTAGGTGGCCACAAATAAAGCTTCCCAAGGTCGCGACTCGAGCGAAGAGAGGCCTGAGACCGGAACTGCCAGGAGAGATAACCCACGACGAGTACATGTCTACGCCAGCGCGTAGCGCGACATAAAATGTCAGCCAAGCAATGGCGCCGAATACGAACGCGGCTAGCCATAGGGTCGCGTGCATGCTCATCAGCCACTGCTGTGGGCGCATTCCCAGTCCACGAAGGGCCCGGTATTCAGTTGCGGTGAAGGCGCAGTAGAGGCCCCAAATGAATACGGCGAGAATTCCCCAGCCAGCAGGGTTAGCGCTAATCGTTGTTGGGTCGGTGGGCAGGAAATAAGGCACGCTCCACAGCAATGCGACGATAATGCAAACGGCGATAAAGGTCTTTGTGGCGTTGAGATTAAAGGTCTTAAGCAGTTTCATGGCTAGGACTCCTCTTGTGAGGTGCGGGTGGATTCATGGGCGCGGGAAACAAGGGAATCAATGAGCTGGCCGTCGTCAAGGTAGGAGACGGTGATTTGGGTGGCGTCCACGGTATCGTCCGGAAACGGCACCGGGGACCAAGCATTAACTTTGGTGGTCGAGCCAAGCGAGGATTGGTGGAGTGGGAGGGCGTCGGCAAGCGCGAGTGCTTGCTCGACGTCTTTGGTGCTGCCCGTGAGCACTGGGTAGTGCGGCCGTTGGGATTCAAGATCGGTGGGCTTATTGACTGTGCCGTCGTGCACGGTAATGACCTGGTCAATTAAACCCACGAGATCTTCCGCCCGGTGCGAAGAGAGCACGAGTAGCCAATCCGGGGTGGCCGCGGCATGGGCGATGATGAGCTCACGCAGGCGCGTGCGCGTCGGCGCATCCAAGCCATTGAAGGGCTCATCGAGGAGGGTGACCGGTGTGCGCGCCGCCAGGGCAGTGGCACAGGCAACCAGTTGGCGCTGGCCGGTGCTTAAAGAGCGGTTCTTGCTGCGCTTATCGACGCCCATCTTATCCAACAGTTCCTCCGCATACCCCACGTCGAATCCCTCACGTACGTGCTCTGCGGCGCGCAGGTGCTGGCGCACGGTGGAACCGGAAAGCAAGATATCGGCGCCGGTGCGCGCTATCGCCACCTGTGGGGTATCGATGCTGCCCTTGGTAGGGAGGAATCCCGCTATCGCGCGCAGGAGCGTGGTCTTGCCGGCGCCATTGGGGCCGATAAGCCCATACATGCCGGCGGTAAGCTCCAGGTGTGGCACGTGCAGGCGGCGCTTGCAGCTGACATTGTGCATATTAAGGTGCGTCATGATGGTCTCCTTCGGCTTCGATGAGGTCGGCGATGTCGCTGGCGCTTAAGCCCAGCGCGGCTCCTTCTTTGAGAAGAGGAAGGATGAAGTCTTCTCTCAGGGCTTCTTGGCGTTGGTGGCGGACCTTGTCGCGCGCGCCTTCGCGCACAAACATGCCCAAGCCGCGACGTTTTTCTAGCAGCCCTTCCTCAAAGAGGACGGTCAGTGCCTTTGCAGAGGTAGTGGGGTTGACGGAGTGGAAAGCCGAAAGCTCATTGGTGCTGGGGGCGCGTTCTCCCTCTGGGAGTTCGCCGGAAATAATCATGTCCCTGATTCCTCCTGCCAGTTGCTGGTAAATAGGCCGGGTGTCACTCATGCTGCGGCCTCTCTAGTTCGTGGCATATGACTCCCTTTCTGGTGTATGGGTTAACCACCTATGTGGGTAACCATATAACGGAAGGCACCAGCGGTCAACGGTGAGGGTAATGCGGGACGCGGTCGCGATGTAATAGTGGGTGTCCCCGTTGCGTAAGTTGTTGAATTAAAAGTTTGCAATATTTACAGAATCGCTGATCTCGTTATTACTGGTCGCCCTGCAGAAATCGCCACGTGGTGGCTCCGCTGCTGGTAAGTGTGGCGAATTAGGCGCAGAAAAGGGCAGACATTTGAGGGGTAGCCCTCTAAACTGAGATGCGGATCACCCAACAGGAGGCGTTGCACTGCGGCGTCTTCCGAGCTGAAAGGAACACAGAAGTGGCTAATCCCGCGCTTCCATCGTTCAAAAAGATTCTGGTAGCCAACCGTGGCGAAATCGCCGTCCGTGCATTCCGTGCTGCCTTTGAAACTGGGGCAAAGACCGTTGCGGTCTATCCCCGCGAAGATCGCAATTCTTTTCACCGCGCTTTTGCGGATGAAGCTGTGCGCATCGGCACTGAAGGTCAACCGGTTAAGGCTTACCTGAGCATCGATGAGGTCATTCGCGCAGCAAAGAAGGCCGGTGCAGATGCTATTTATCCTGGTTATGGCTTTTTGTCTGAGCGCGCGGATCTCGCTAGGGCTTGTGAAGACAATGGCATCAAGTTCATTGGCCCTACCCCTAGCACCCTTGACCTGACCGGCGATAAGGCTGCCGCGGTGAACGCCGCTAAGGAAGCTGGGCTGCCGACGTTGAAGGACTCGGAGCCATCGACGGACGTCGATAAGCTGGTGGAATACTCCAAGGACTTCAACTTCCCGGTCTTTGTTAAGGCCGTCGCCGGTGGTGGCGGGCGCGGAATGCGCTTCGTAGAATCCGAGGATCAGCTGCGCGAAAAGGCGGCCGAGGCTTCCCGTGAGGCAGAGGCAGCCTTCGGTGATGGCAGTGTGTATCTTGAGACTGCGGTCATTAAGCCACAACACATTGAGGTCCAGATTCTGGGCGATAGCCAGGGCAACGTCATTCACCTCTTTGAGCGTGACTGCTCGGTGCAGCGCCGCCACCAGAAGGTGGTAGAGATTGCGCCGGCGCCGTCACTGGATTCCGAGCTGCGTGACCGCATCTGCCAGGATGCGGTGAAGTTCTGTGAGCACATCAATTACGAAGGCGCGGGCACCGTGGAATTCCTTGTCGATGAGCGCGGCAATCACGTCTTCATCGAGATGAACCCGCGTGTGCAGGTGGAGCACACCGTGACCGAGGAAATCACCGGCGTAGACATCGTCAAGGCCCAGATGAATATCGCGGCCGGCGCTTCGCTGGAAGATATTCACCTCGCCCAAGACAAGATTTCCATCACCGGTTCGGCCCTGCAGTGCCGCATTACCACCGAGGACCCGAATAACGGCTTCCGCCCGGATACCGGCACGCTGACCGCGTATCGTTCGCCGGGCGGCGCCGGCGTGCGCCTGGACGGTGCAACGTCCGTGGGCGCAGAGGTTTCGCCCAACTTCGACTCCCTGTTGGTGAAGATGACCTGCCGCGGCGTCAACTTTGAGCAGGCCGTCCAGCGCGCCCAGCGTGCGCTGAATGAGTTCCATGTCTCTGGCGTAGCCACCAATATTGGATTCCTGCGTGCTTTGCTGCGCGAGCCGGACTTCACCAAGACGCGCGTGAACACGGGCTTCATTAGTGATCATCCGGACCTGCTCAAGGCTCCACCGGCAGTCGACGAATCTGGTCGCATCCTCGAGTACATCGCGGAGACCACCGTCAATAAGCCCAACGGTACGCGCCCAACGGCGCTGCGCCCCTTTGATAAGCTCCCCGAGCTAGACCTTTCCGAGCCGCTGCCGCGCGGTTCCCGAGATGACCTGCTCGAGTTTGGTCCGCAAAAGTGGGCGGAGAAGATCCGCCAGCAGAATGCGCTGATGGTTACGGATACCACCTTCCGCGACGCCCACCAGTCCCTGCTGGCTACCCGCGTGCGTAGTACCGCCCTGGTTTCTGCAGCCGAAGCCGTAGCCCGCATGACCCCGAACCTGTTCTCGGTCGAGGCATGGGGTGGTGCAACTTATGACGTCGCCATGCGCTTCCTTCACGAGGACCCATGGGTCCGCTTGGACATGCTGCGCGAGGCTATGCCAAACCAGAACATCCAGATGCTCCTGCGCGGACGCAACACTGTGGGCTATACCCCGTACCCAGACTCGGTCTGCCGCGGCTTTGTCCAGGAAGCAGCCAAGTCCGGCGTGGACGTCTTCCGCATCTTTGATGCTCTTAACGACGTCTCCCAGATGCGCCCAGCCATCGATGCCGTCCTCGAGACCAATACCACCGTTGCTGAGGTGGCCATGGCGTACTCCGGTGACCTTTCCTCGCCGAAGGAGAACCTGTACACGCTGGATTACTACCTCAAGCTGGCCGAGCAGATTGTAGAGTCCGGAGCCCATATCCTTGCCATCAAGGATATGGCCGGTCTGCTCCGCCCTGAGGCCGCTTCCAAGCTGGTTATGGCGCTGCGCAAGGAATTCGACCTGCCGGTGCACGTGCACACGCACGATACCGCGGGCGGCCAGATGGCAACCTACTATGCGGCCGCCTTGTCCGGCGCCGACATTGTCGACGGCGCCTCCGCGCCGTTGGCCGGCACCACCTCGCAGCCGTCGCTGTCCGCCCTTATTGCAGCATTCTCTCAGTCCAAGCGCGATACCGGCATCGACCTGCAGGCCGTATCGGATCTCGAGCCCTACTGGGAAGCCGTCCGCCAGCTCTACGCCCCGTTTGAGAACGGTATCCCTGGCCCGACCGGTCGCGTGTACAAGCACGAGATTCCGGGCGGCCAGCTGTCCAACCTGCGTGCCCAGGCCGTTGCCCTCGGTTTGGCAGACCGCTTCGAGGTCATCGAGGACACCTATGCAGCAGTCAATGAGATGCTGGGCCGTCCGACCAAGGTCACCCCATCCTCCAAGGTTGTAGGCGATCTTGCCCTGCACCTTGTTGGCGCCGGCGTCGATCCTGCAGACTTCGCCGCTAATCCGACGAAGTTCGATATTCCGGACTCGGTCAACCAGTTCCTCCGCGGCCAGCTCGGTACCCCTCCGGGCGGTTGGCCGGAGCTGCGCGATAAGGTGCTCGATGGCCGCGAGGAAACCGGCGCCAAGGTGAGCGAGGTTCCTGCGGAAGAGCAACCGCATCTGGAATCCGATAACTCGGATGAGCGCCGTGCCAGCCTGAATCGCCTGCTATTCCCGAAGCAGTTCGAGGAATTCAACGAGTTCCGCCGCAAGTACGGCAACACCGAGGCACTGACGGATACCACCTTCTTCTATGGTCTTACCGAAGGCGAAGAAAAGGTCGTCCACTACTTCCCAGAGGACTCCACCGATCGCGCTGACCTCAAGCAGGTCGTGGTGCGTCTCGACGCCGTGGGTGAGCCGGACGAAAAGGGCATGCGTAACGTGGTTCTCAACGTCAACGGCCAGATCCGCCCGATGAAGGTGCGCGACGAGAACGCCGAATCCACGGTCGCTACCGTAGAAAAGGCCGACCCCTCCAACGAGGGCCACGTCGCCGCACCATTTGCTGGTGTGGTCAACCCGACCGCCAAGCCTGGCGACGAGGTTAAGGCCGGCGACCAGATCGCGGTCATCGAGGCGATGAAGATGGAAGCATCCATCTCCGCCACCAAGGATGGTGTGGTCGAGCGCGTGGCCATCGGACAGGCCACCAAGGTGGAAGGCGGCGACCTCATTGCCGTCATCAACTAACTGACGCACGCCAGCGCCCCGCTTCCTTCGCTCAATCCTCTAGGAAGCGGGGCGCTGTGCTATCTGCGGGTGGCTTTTCGCGATTTTCGTCCATATAAACCACCAAAACCGTCGACGAAATCGGCGGTTTATATGGACAAAAATCGTGATTCAGTGTGGAGTGCTAAAATTTTCAGCCTAGTAGGGAAGGCAGCGCTATTGAGCCGACTAGAACTAGAAGTGTGATGGCGAGGAATGCTTTGGCCTGCCAGCGGGCGAAGTTGAACGACACGCCTGTGCCGAAGCGCTTATCCACTAGTACCGCCGGATCCTCCGGGTTGTAGTACATCACGCCCCATTTATAGAGATGGTCATTGTCCGGTGATTCTTTGTCTTCATCGGGAAAGCGAATTCCACGCAGTTGCTCGGATAATTGAGATTGTTTGGAGAGAAGAAATGCAACCAGTCCGATGCTGCCACCGATGGTAAGAACCAACATCGTGATAACGGCGGCGCCGTTAAACCGCTGAAATTGCGGTACAGGGCCGGTTACTTGCAGGAAGGCCATGCCGGCACACACGAGCAGGGTGAGAACTCCCATTCCGGTGTTTGTGAAGGCGAGGTTGGCTTCATTGCGCAGTCGAGCTTTAATGCTGCGTTCTGAACGTGGGGATACCTCACTATGTGCGATAAAAGAGCAGATGATGGCGAAAAGCAAGAGCATTCCTAAGGCGATGAAGGAGATAGAAAATACGCTGCCGATATTCTTTTCGCTCCAATTATCCGCCTCCATGGAAGAATTCCAGTGCACTGGAACGGGGTCAGGAATATCCGACCAGTGGGAAGCGACGATGATGGCACCGGCCGCGATGCACAATAGGGAGGCGAGCACTGTTACCCACGGAAAAGTCGGCGTGGGGATGCCTTCGAATTCGGGTGTGCCATTGGCGGTGGTGGAAACACGAGCAGCGATGGTGGTTTCGACCTCGTCGAACCAACCGCCGGCCTTTTTCGCCGCGATGATGCGGCGGCGTTGAGAGATGTAAGCCCACAAGCCGCCGAGCGTCACCAAGAGGGACGGTACGGCGGCGAGTAGTGGCAATTTCCAGGCAAAGAGGGACAGAATTGTTGCCGCGATGCCGGAGCCCCAAGTACGGACCTTGTATCCAGCAAGCGCAGAGGTAACTGCACTATCGGAAAGGTAGTCCTTTGGCACGCGCACACCGAGCGGTGTGCCGGGCAAGGCAAGGGAGGGCGTTTGGGCCATAATCCAGGTAATAGCGAGAGTTGTGGCGGCCATTAAAAGTGCGAAAATCATGACGATACTTCCAAGTGTTTAAGAGTGGAGCTGAGGTGGGTGTGGAGCTCATCTGGGCTAAAGCCTTGGGCACGAGCGAGCGCGACTACGCGGCCTAATTGCTCAGCTAGTTGTCTTTCTTGAGCCTCGGTGTGAGCGCCGGGTCTGACGATGGAGCCGGAGCGGCCGGCGGTTTCTACGAGGCCGTCAGAAACCAAGAGGTCGTACGCCTTCTTCACGGTGGCCGGGTTGATGCCTATGTCTTTGGCGACGCGGCGGACGGGGTCTAGCTTGTCACCATCAGAGAGCTGGCCGCGAGCTATGGCCAGTACTAATTCATCGTGGATTTGTTGGAAGACAGGGACATCCGAATCGGGGTTGAGGTTAATAAACATCTGTCACCTCCTATCTTTGTTCTGTATTACTTATAGTAACACAAACTGTGTTATGTGAAGTAATACAGAATAATGTCAAAAAGAAATCCCCAGGTATGTGCATGTAATGCAGTGACGTACCTGGGGAAAGTGCAGGGTGACTAGATGAAGAGGGCCACAGCTATGGTCGCAATGCCGTAGCCACCGCGCAGGAAGTAACCGAAGACTTCGGGGGAGAATGAAGCGCCGAAGCCACCGGTGTCGATGATATTCATCGTGGTTACGCGCGCTGGGCGGGAGCGCTTAAAAGCGGCGTAGGTAAGTCCTAAACAGCACGCGGCGAGTACGAGTACAGGCAGCTTCCACACGGCGGCGACGAAGGCGGTACCGAGAACGGCGGCACCGGCTGTCGCGGTCAGGGGAAGTCCCCAGTCGGGCCAGGCTCCGTCGATGATGCGGCCGAAGGATGCGGCGCGGCCGGTGGCGGCGCCGACGATGGTCCATGCGCCAGAGAATCCAATGAGCGCAAGGCTGCCAAGCTGCGGTGCTAGTCCTAGGGTTAGGCCCACCACGGCGACCGCGCCGAGCGGAATGTACCAGCGGCGGTATAGGCGCCGGAAAAAGAGGCGGCCGAGCGATGTTGTGGCGTGCGAGCTGGGGCGCAGGCGGGCCGATTGGGAGGCGATGGCATCGGCAGAAACCTCAGAATCCAAGAGCCCTATGGAGGAGGAGCCGACGGCACGGGTGCGGCCCGCGCGAAGAAGTGAGGCGAGGTCGAAGGAACGCCAGCCGAGCGCCATGCGCAGCAAGGGCAGGGCCATCGCCGCATAGAACGGGAGGTGCAGCGACGTGCACAGGGCTAGGCCGAGGAGACTTACGCCGGCGAGCTGGGCAATGGACAGCTTATCGACGCCCCGCATACGCCCCCGCGGCCTGTCCACATAGACCCACCGGCTCAGGGAAAGGCTGCGCAGGGGATAGAGAGCCTCGAGGAGAACGATGAGGGCGAGGGAGCCGAACGCAGCGCCGATGGTCGCGGTGGCGGGCAGGGACGCGGCGGTGCGCTGCGCGAGCGAGGGTAAAACCTCGGCGGCATTCTGCCAAGCGTAGACACTGACGCTCGCGATGAGCGCCGCGATGAAGGCGTAATAGATAGCTGAAGAGGCGTGGGATAAAAGCTTCATGAAATCTCCACCACTTCATCACAGGCATCGAAGATGGCCGGGGAGTGGGAGGCCAGCACTACACAACGGCCCTCGTCGGCGAGGTGGCGCAGCTCCTCGGCCAAGAAGGCGGTCCAGGTGTGGTCAAGGTGGCGCTCGGGTTCGTCGATAAGCAGGGCCTTGGTCGGCTGATAGAGCTGGGCGGCGAGGTAGACGCGCTGACGCTGGCCCGAAGAAAGGTCGCTGACCGCGGAGTTTAGGATGGCGTCGTCGATGGCCCAGAGCTCATGGACCTCGGCAAAGTCTACGCCGGAGCGGCGCGAAAGCAGGGTGAAGTGCTCTCCGACGGTGAGGTCGGGCAAGAAGACCGGGTCCGCGACTGCGATGACGGATCCGGCGGCCTCAGCGCTGCCGGGTGCGGCACCGTCGATGGAGACGGTGCCTTTTAGTGGGGCAATTTCGCCGCTCAAGGTCTGCAGCAGCGTAGATTTACCCGCACCATTGGGACCCTTCAAGCCGTATACGCGCCCGGCGTCGAAGGTGCGATTCAGGTGCCCCAAAGCGGTGGAATGTCCGTAAGTTGCATCTATTTTCAGCATCGTAGCTAGGTTAGCAGGAGGGCGGACGGACCTAGGGGCGAGCTAGAAGCGGCGGAAGAACTTGCCGGGTGCGAGTTCCTCGAATCCGGGCAGGGCCGTGGCAGAAGAGATGCCGGGGGCAGTCTGCTCGGCCGCGAGGTCGATGGCGTTGGCAATAAGCAATTCGCGGGCGGCGGGGTCATCGCTGGAGACGATGAGCTCGGGAATGTCCTCGGGGTCGAAGGGGGTGAGCCAGATGGCGTCGTCAAGCGGGTGCGCCGAGGGATCGCCCAAGAAAGCTGGGCCTTTGTCGGCGGCGGGGTAGTAGCGCAGGAGTGCGGCGCCGCGGGGAGCAACGGTGGGGTCCTCGTTGGCGGCCATGGGTAGGGCGATGACCCCGCCGTCCACAATGGGGGACCAGTCCGCAATATAAGAAGGGAAGAGGCCCGTAAGATAGTCGCGGTCCTCTTCCTTGGCCAAGCGCACGCCGAGGGAAGAATCAGTCATTCTTCCAAGGCTAGCGGGGCAGGCTACTTGATTTCCAGCAGTACGCTGCCCTTGGTGGTAGAAGCGCCTGCTTCTACGGCCAAGCCGGTTACGGTGCCGGCCTTATGCGCTTTGACGGGGTTTTCCATCTTCATGGCCTCGAGCACGAGGAGAACTTCGCCTTCGGCGACCTCTTGGCCTTCTTCGACGTTGACCTTGATGACCGTGCCCTGCATCGGGGAGGTCACGGCATCGCCGGATACGGCGGCCTTGGCACCAGAGCCCTTACGCTTCTTCTTTTTGCGTGGGGTGCCGTTGGCGCCGAAGGAGGCGGGGAGGGCAACCTCGATGCGGCGGCCGTCGATTTCCACGGTGTGCACCTGGGAAGGCTCTGCGTCGGCTGCTTCGGCATCGGTGGACTCATCGTGGGCGGGCAGCTGGTTATCCCATTCCTCTTCGATCCACTTGGTGTAGACGCCGAAGTTGCCGTCTTCTGCAGCGAAGGCGGGGTCAGCAACGACAGCCTGGTCAAACGGGATAACGGTGGGCAGGCCCTCCACCGTGTACTCGGACAGGGCGCGGGCGGAGCGACGCAGCGCGGTCTCGCGGTCTGGGCCCCAGACGATGAGCTTGGCCAGCATGGAATCGAATTGGCCGCCAATGACGGAGCCCTGGACGACGCCGGAATCAACGCGCACGCCCGGACCCGCTGGCTCGGAGTACTTCACGATGGTGCCAGGGGCCGGCATGAAGTTTGCCGCGGCATCCTCGCCGTTGATGCGGAACTCGAAGGCATGGCCACGCGGGGTGGGGTCTTCCTTGAGCGAGAGCTCGTGGCCCTCAGCAATACGGAACTGCTCGCGTACGAGATCGAGGCCGGTAGTTTCCTCGGAAACTGGGTGCTCCACCTGCAGGCGGGTATTGACCTCTAGGAAGGAAATGAGGCCATCGGCGCCCACCAGGTATTCCACGGTGCCTGCGCCGTAGTAGCCGGCCTCGCGGCAGATGCGCTTGGCGGACTCGTGAATGGAGGCGCGCTGCTCCTCAGTGAGGAAAGGAGCCGGGGCTTCTTCGACCAGCTTTTGGAAGCGGCGCTGCAAGGAGCAATCGCGCGTGCCGACGACCACTACGTTGCCGTGCTTATCCGCCAGTACCTGGGCCTCGACGTGGCGCGCCCGATCCAGGTAGCGCTCTACGAAGCACTCGCCGCGACCAAAGGCGGAGGTTGCCTCACGGGTAGCGGATTCAAAGAGCTCCGGGATTTCCTCTGCGGAGTACGCCACCTTCATGCCGCGGCCGCCGCCGCCAAAGGCAGCCTTGATGGCCACAGGCAGGCCATATTCCATGGCGAAGGACTGCACCTCATCGGCGCCGGCTACCGGATCCTTGGTGCCTGGGGCCATGGGGGCTTCGGCGCGCTCGGCGATGTGCCGTGCGGTGACCTTATCGCCCAAATCACGGATGGACTCGGGGGAGGGACCAATCCAGGTCAGGCCGGCGTCGATGACGGCCTGGGCAAAGTCGGCGTTTTCAGACAAGAAGCCATAGCCGGGGTGGATGGCATCGGCGCCGGACTTTTCTGCGGCGTCCAGAATCTTGTCAAAGACGAGGTAGGACTCGGCAGAAGTGGTGCCGCCGAGGGCAAAGGCTTCGTCGGCAAGCGAGGCAAAAGGTGCCTGGGCGTCTGGCTCGGCGTAGACGGCGACGGAGGCAATGCCAGCGTCGCGGGCCGCGCGGATCACGCGAACGGCGATCTCACCGCGGTTCGCCACGAGAACCTTAGAGATCTTTTTGGTTTCTACTGCCACGGCAGCAACCTCCTGAACACATTAGGTTGAATACGCAATCTATTCTTGCACACAAAAGCATGAGTTAATTTTCACGCACGCGAGTGGGGATGTTTCTGAACAAAAATAAACCCACATCCATGCCGGATATGGGTTTATGTGGCGAAACCGAAAAAGTTAACGCTCAATCGGCATTTTCACCATATTGCCCCACTCAGACCACGAACCATCGTAGACCTGCGTCTTTGTGAATCCCAAAAGATGCGTCAACACAAACCAGGTGTGCGCGGCCTGCGCGCCTACGTGGGAGTAGAGAATCGTTGCAGATTCAGGCTCCAGCATTCCGTAATTAACCTTGAGCTCCTCGGCCGAGCGGAAGCAGGAGTTGGGATAGTTGGAACGGTCCCATTCGAGGTTGATGGCGCCGGGGATGTGGCCGTGGCGCATGGTGGTGCCGTAGGCGGAATCGCCATTGGGATCGTGTTCGGTGGCCTCGCCCGCAAACTCCTCTGGGGAGCGGGTATCCACGAGCGCTCCTTCGGACTCTCGCACCTGGTCTACGAAGGCACGCAGGACGGAATCATCGCGGCTTACCTCGGGGTATTCGGATTCGGGGAAGTCCGGCACCATGAAGGAAGTATCGCGTTCCTCGGCCATCCAGGCATTGCGGCCACCATCGAGCAGGCGAACATCCTTGTGGCCAAAGAGGGTAAATACCCACAGGGCGTAGGCGGCCCACCAGTTGGACTTATCGCCATAAAGGACAATCGTATCGTCGGCATTAATGCCCTTGTCCCGCATCAAGGCAGTGAATTCTTTACCATCGATGAAATCGCGAGTAAGTGGGCTCAATAGTTCCGTGCGGAAGTTGATGCGAGTGGCAGTGGGGATATGGCCAATGTCATAGAGGAGCGAGTCTTCATCGACCTCGATGACACGCAGGCCCTTGATACCTAGGCGTGCGGACAGCCACGGTGCAGACACGAGGCGCTCGGGGTGTGCGTATTCCTGAAATGGGGGATAGGGATCAACGTCAGCCACTGTCCGCCTGCCTTTCCTATAAGGGTTAGTAATTTGCTCCCACCACTTTAACCCGAATTTTCCCGTGGTGATCACTCGGGGATCATGCCTGTGGTGTGCGATACAGGGCTCGGCCGGGGAAATAGGGTCGCTGGCCGGCGGGGTTAGACAGAGGGGGCAGTTGGCCGCGCGGGGGAGAAAAAGCTGGGATAAACTCCGGATATGGTGCGACAACGTGCTATGAACACCACCTAAGAAGGGAACTGCTAGTGCACAAGGCAATCGTTGTATTTGAGGTAGAGGGCGGCTCCGATAAAGGCGCAGACGGTCACCGTAAGGACACCATGCCGATCGTCCACGCGATCAAGGAACAGGGCTGGGATGCGGAGGTTATCTACTTCCACCCAGATAACGCGGAAGAGATCTACGCCCAGGTTTCTGAAAACTTTGATGCTTATATCTCTCGCGTGAACCCAGGCAATATCCCCGGTGGCGAGAAGGGCTATTTCGAATTGCTCACCAAGTTGGCCGATGCCGGCCTGGTAGGCATGTCCACTCCGGCGGACATGATGGCCTACGGTGCCAAAGATGCACTGGTCAAGCTCAATGACACCCCGCTGGTGCCGGACGATACCGCCGCGTACTACGAGGTAGAAGAGCTGCATAATACTTTCCCTACCTCGCTGTCTTATGGTGAGCGGGTGCTCAAGCAAAACCGCGGTTCCACCGGTGAGGGCATCTGGCGCGTGCGCCTCGCGGACCAGGAGCTTGCCCAGTCCGTAGAACCGGGCACCGCGCTCCCGCTCGACACCGCCCTGAAGTGCACCGAGGCAGTAGACAATCAGACCCACGACTACAAGCTGGGCGCCTTCATGGACTTCTGTGACCAGTACATTGAGGGCGATAACGGCATGCTGGTGGACATGCGCTTTATGCCGCGCATTGTGGAAGGCGAAATCCGTATTCTCCTCGTGGGAGATGAGCCGGTATTCATCGTGCACAAGAAGCCGGCGGAAGGCGGCGACAACTTCTCTGCCACGCTCTTCTCCGGCGCAAAGTACACCTACGATAAGCCGGAATCTTGGCCCGAGTTGCTCGAGATGTTTAAGAAGGCTCGCCCCGTTATCGCAGAGAAGCTCGGCGATACCAAGGATGTTCCGCTGATTTGGACCGCGGACTTCATGCTTGATGATGCCCCCGATGGCACCGACACCTATGTCCTCGGTGAGATCAACTGCTCCTGTGTTGGCTTCACTTCCGAGCTAGACATGGGCATCCAAGAAAAGGTTGCCGCCGAGGCGATTCGTCG
The DNA here is from genome assembly GCF_030229735.1 of Corynebacterium sp. MSK074. NCBI lineage: Bacteria > Bacillati > Actinomycetota > Actinomycetes > Mycobacteriales > Corynebacteriaceae > Corynebacterium > Corynebacterium sp. MSK074. Next base: position 57,955 of record NZ_JASPIX010000007.1, on the reverse strand, counting down.
CGTTCAGGACGCGAACGCCTAGCGCACGCTGTATTCTGCCAAGTGGCCCCACGGGTGACCGTGGGGCATTTTCCTACCATCCCCTAAAGCATTTTCTAAGGACCAGATTATGGCTGATAATGATTTCAACTCCGACGGGTTTCCGAAGGATTTTTCTCCGCGCGATTTTTCCGAGACCCCGCGTCACCACGCCGAGGACGCTGCGAAAAGCACCGAAGGCACCGGTGCCTCCGAGGTGAATGAGACCAAGGAATTCGGCTCTACCGATGCCAAGGAGACGAAGTCTTTCGGCCACACCGATAAGCCTGGTGAGTCTGGGCATTCGAGTGCTCTTTCCTCCCCGCAGCCGAGCGCGGAGGGCAACTCCTCTGACTTCTGGGCCTCCTCGAAGTCCTCCACCCCAAGCGAGGGCGCTGCCTCCCGTGCGCATAATCCATTTACGGATCCGGCACCGTCGGACGCTGTTGCGAACGGCGATCAATTCGGCTCCGCCCAGTCCGCTAGCGATCAGCCGGTTTTCGGCGGCTATACCCAGCAGCAGGGCACGAGCCAGGGATTCGGACAGTTCCCGCAAGCAGGCGATGCTCCTGCCGATTCCGGACAGACGCTTGGCGATAAGAAGAGCCAGATGAGTGACGCCCTCAAAGGCTTGGGCAAGAAAGACGGTCTATTGGGCGGGCTCTTTGAGTTCGAATTCAAGCACTTCCTGACACTCACCCACGTGAAGGAAATCTACAAGGTTGCCATGATTCTTGGTGGCATCATGTGGATCCTTCACCTCCTCGGTGCCTTCTTGTTCGCCACCGGCATGGGCATTTATGGCATTCAGGAAGATTCCGCGTCCGCCATCTTCGGAAGCATCTTTGCTTTCATCTTCCTGGCGGTACTGAGCACTGTCATTTACTACGCAATCATGGTTGCCATCAGGCTATTCCTGGAAGCGATGGTGGCTAACGTGCGCATTGCACAAAACACCGGCGACATCCTGGACAAGATGGACTAGCACTGTCATGAGCTGCTTGCGCAATTAAGCGAGCAAGGAGATTCGCCCCAGCGGGATTCCGCTGGGGCGCATTGTGTTGCCGGCATAGGTGATTAAGTGCCGGCCTAAAAGTTAGTCGTAGGTGCCAAGCTGGTAGCTGGGAAGGTCAACCCACATCTTGTTGAATTCCGCGACTTCACCGGATACCGGTTCGAGGGAATCGCCCTGTGCCCGCAGGCGCACGGTGTGGTGTGCGGTAATGCCCTCCGCGGTGGAGCGGCTGCGTTCTCCCCACGTGAAATCGACCTCGTTGTCTGAGACCGAGGTGACGCTCTCTACCTTATCGAAGACGGACATGTCCTTGGCCGGAGCACCATTGACGTAGAAGGCTATGCCATCAGCAATCGAGGCGCCGGTGCCTGCCGGGCCGTTCACATCGCCCATTGAGCCGCGGAAGATGATCCAGCTAATCGTGGTGCACGGGTCATAGGAATTGTCGATATCGGCGATCCAGTAATTGAAATCGCTGCCATCATCGGCGGGCATGCGCCCGGGGGCCGTGCCAGAGGCGTAGACCTTGCGCGGGTCGTTGGGCAGCTCCGTGCACTCGCTGTCCTTGCCCTTCTCCTGCTGCTGCGTGGTCGTTTCATCGCCCCCGTCGGTGGACTCAGACGGGGAGGGTGCTGCAGCGGAAGCCGCATCGTCTCCGCCGGAGGATTCCTCCTCGGCAGGTGCTTGGCTGGAAAAGACCGGCTCTGGGGAGGAAGAAGAATCCTCCTGAGCACCGCAGGCACTCAGCGCGAGCGGCACGGAAGCGGTGAGCACTACGGCGGCGGAGAAGCGGCGTAGGCAGCGGGGTGTCACGGCAGGCATGCGGAAACTCCAGGATTAGTCGAGGAGGGTGGCGACGGAGTCGGGGTCGGCGTCGGAAAGCATCTGGCGAATGCGGTCGTATTCGTCGTCCTCGCCGATGGCCTTGGCTGCATGGCCAAGCGCAGCGATGGCGCGCAGGACTCCCTGGTTCGGCTCGTGAGAGAAGGGGACAGGGCCCCAACCCTTCCAACCATTGCCGCGCAGGCGGTCGAGGCTGCGGTGGTAGCCCGTGCGCGCGTAGGCGTAGGCGGTGATGAAAGCGGATGGCTCAGAGCCCTCCTGTTGGTTGAGCTCCTGCTCCGCTAGGAGCGCCCACAGCAGCGGGGAATCGGGGTGGGCAACAATGCCGGCGGCGAGATCCGAGGTGGACTCTGCGCCGGGATCGGCTGGCAGCTCAATGGGTTTTGGGGCAAGCATGTCTTTCATTTCCATGCCACCCCACTGTAGCGACGCCGGCGCGCTGCTACCAGAAATCGGAGACGTTCAGATCAAAGGCGTAGAGCGCGCGGCGTACCACCGGTAGTGATAGTCCGATAACGGAGGAAGGATCGCCTTCGATGCGGTCAATGAACCAGCCGCCCATTGCTTCCAAGGTGAAGGCACCGGCGCAGTGGAGAGGCTCGCCGGAGTGGGCATAGGCGGCGATATCGGACTCGCTGGCCTGAGCAAAGTGCACCGTGGTGGTGGACGTTTCCACATGGCGCTCATCGCCAAAGATGAGGCAGTGGCCGGTAAGCAGCTCGGCTGTGCGGCCGGCTTGCTGGTGCCAGCGTTCAATGGTGGCTTCTTCGGTATGGGGCTTTCCTTGGAGTTCGCCGTCGAGCAGCAGCATGGAATCGCCGCCGATGACGGGCTCGGTGGGGTAGCGTTCCGCCACCTTTTCGGCTTTGGCGGTGGCGAGGGCCGCCACGATATCGGCCGGCGGTTGGCCTGCGAGCGAGGCTTCGAGGGAGCGCTCGTCAATATCGGCCGGCTCCAATACGGGCTCCACGCCCGCGCCGCGCAGAATAGACGCGCGCGAGGGTGATTGGGAGGCAAGGATAAGCCGCATTAGAAGTACCGCACGGTATGGAAGGCGGAGGGGTTGTAGACGCGCTGCGCGCCAAAGCGCTCGAAGCGCTCGGCCGGGTTGCCCCATTCATTGCGTTCTCCGGCAACGCCCGAGCGCTTGGCGCTCATCTGCGCCAATACGGTGCGCAGGGCCGCGAGCTCATCCTCGGTGGGATTGCCCTTGACTACCTTGATTTCCGGCGTAGACATTTCCCCTCCTAAACGGTTCCGTGCTTCTTCGGTACCTGGGCCACGGCCTTGCGCTCGAGCAAGCGAAGGCCTTCTACCAGGTAGTGGCGGGTTGCAGTTGGCTCGATAACATTATCTGCCAGCCCGCGCTCTGCTGCGGCATACGGGTGCAAGAAGAGCTCGTCCATCTCCTCTTCCTTGTCCTCCGAGCCATAAATGGCCAGGGAAGCTTGGGAGGCCTGGGTGACGGCAATTTCCGCGGTGGGCCATGCGTAGACCAGGTCCGCGCCGAGGTCCTTGGCGCCCATAAATACGTAGGCCGGGCCAATGGCCTTGCGGGTGATCACAGTAAGCTTGCCGACGCTCGCTTCAGCCTGCGCATAGGCAAACTTCGACGCCCTGCGCAGTAGGCCGGCCTTTTCCTCCTCCGGGGTAGGCACAAAGCCTGGGGAGTCCACGAATTCGACGATGGGGGTATTGAAAGCATCGCAGGTACGCACGAAGCGTGCGGCCTTTTCTGCCGCGGCGGAGTCCAAGGCACCGGCCAGTGCCAGCGGTTGGTTGGCAACGATGCCGACGGCGCGGCCATCAATGTAAGCAAAGCCAGTAACGATGTTTTGTGCCGCCTCGGCAGAAAGCTCGAAGAAGGAGCCTTCATCGACGACAGCCTTGATGACTTCGCTCATGTCATAGGCCTGCGCGGCGGTATCCGGGATGACGCTATTGAGATCAAAGTCCGCGACGCTACCGGCCTCCACGCGCGGCGCCGCGGCGCGGTTATTGGCGGGGAAGTAGGCCAAAACGTCGCGCACGAGGGACAAAGCCTGCTTGTCGTCGCTGGCCACCAGGTGAGCAGTGCCAGACTCTGCGTGGGCTGCGGCGCCGCCGAAGGTTTCTGGCTCCGCGCCGGCCACGTGGCTGGCGGCCTGGTGGAGGGCGGTGCCTTGGGTAACTACGAGGACATCGGCAAACGTCGGCGCGAACGCCGCAATGCCGCTGGTATTGCCCGCGACAACGGAAATCTGCGGAATGAGGCCCGAAGCCTGGGAGACACGCGCCATGAGGCGGGCGTATCCGGCCATGGTAACGATGCCTTCTTGTACACGCGGGCCGGTGGATTCATAGATGCCGATGATGGGCACGCCGGTCTTGATGGCGAGGTCATATACCTTGGTGAGCTTTTCGGCATAAACCTCACCCATCGTGCCGTCGAAGATCTCGCCGTCCTGGCTAAAGACGCACACGCGGCGGCCGTCGATAGTGCCGTAGCCGGTTACCACGCCATCGGTATAAGGGCGGTCATGCTCGCGACCGAAGTCGGTAGAGCGGTGGCGGGCTAGCGCGTCCGTTTCCACGAAGGAGCCCTCATCGAGCAGCTGCGTCACGCGGGTGCGGGCGGCCGGCTCGCCTTCTCCCAGCGGCGCGCGGGACTCGGCGAGCTTGGTGTCCAGGTCCTCGATCTTGCCGGCGGTGGTTTTCAGGTCAGTCATAGGCCCCCACACTACTAGCGCACCCCGCTCAATGCGGAATGGAACGCTGCGGGAACGCGGAGTGGAAAACGATTGTGTGGTAAATGCCACTGCAACGTGGGCAGTGCGTAGAATCTGGGGATTCCCTGGGTGACACCAGGTCGAAGGGCCCTAATCTGGGGGTGGTTTCTTCTGTAAACATTTAACGGTGCTGGGCAGGTGAGCACCCATTATTGCACCTCAAGGTGGGTAAAGCATTAGAAAGAATTTCATTCAACTATTGATGTGAGACCTGTAAGCCCTTATTATTACCTGAGTCTTCATGAATGTTTCCCCTAATTTTTAACGATCTATTAAGGACGGTCTTCTGGTGATTAAAAAGGGACTGCGTTTGCTCGCACCGCTCGCCGTAGCGGCTCTTTTCACGCCAGTGGCACACGCGGGAGATGTTCCCCCGATGCCGCAGGCATATCCCATTTCCAACCTCTACAAGAGCTGCAGTGCCGCCGGCGACAATGCAGAGCGTGAATGGCGCTTTGCGGAAACCGGCCGCCGCTACATGAGCGACGGCACCCTGCAGTTTAAAAACACCACCAACCAAGAAGTGCCCTACACCGCCGAGGTAGAAACTGGTACCAATCACGAGATTGAAGCCAATTCCAAGGCCAAGCTGCCTTCCGGTTGGGACACCACCGCTAAGTCCGATATCGGTCTGAAGATGACCAACGGCTGGCGCGATAAAGAAACCTTCGGCCCTGTGAAGCTGAAGCCAGGTGAGTCCTTCCGCGTCGAATACGGCGTCATTGAAAAGGACTTCATCTCCATGTTCGTAGGCTGCAACGATGACCGCCTGGAAAACATCCCAGGCTCCAACGTCATCCGCGGTAAGGGCCCGGCCGAGCGCTACGCCTTTGCCTACATCATCAAGGCGGACGGCTCCGTATCCGATTTGGCCATGGAAATTCCATCCCGTTCCCCGGGTGCAAACTCCAAGCCGATCGAGGGCAATTACACCTCTGTATCCGGCCCGAGCCTAGAAAAGATCGCCGATCCGAAGAAGGACGAGATCATGCAGCCTTCTGCAGATCTGCAGCGCGATCCCTCCTGGCCTAAGGAAGGCGACAAGTGTGAAGCCGGCGATAGCTCCTGGTACCCGCTGGACATCACCGCTGTAAAGCCGACCTACCGCAAGGCTGGTTACTCCACGGACTTCCTCAATTGGTCCAAGGGTGACTACGAGTTTGCACCGGTAACTGACTTCGTCGTTGGCGCCGAGCACGCCCCGTACACCAACTGGCAGGGCAACCGCGGCGATATTCCGAAGGGCTGGCTGGAGTCCGTCGGTGCCGTAAAGCGTGCCTACATGCCGGTCGGCACCGAGCTCAAGCACGTCGACCTCAAGCCAGGCGAGCGCGTGCGTGTGGAGTATGGCACCACCATGACCCGCATTAACTACCGCGAGATTCACTGCGGCAAGAGCGGAAACTACGACCTCACCTCTAACTACAAGCAGACCTCCGCCCCGAGCGGCTTCTGGGCAGAGGCCAAGATCACCGATAAGGCCGGCAATACCCGCACCGAGGACGTCACTCCAGACGAATTCCGCGACCTGCCGGTTCCTACCCAGACCATCTACTAAACACCACCCGCATCTACGCAAGGAGAAAGTTCCATGTTCAAGTCCAAGATTGCTTCTACCACCGCGGCTCTTGCCGTTGCTTCCGGCCTCATCTTCGCTCCGGCCGCTAACGCCCTGCCGCAGCGTGACCTCGGCCCGGCTAACCCGACCACCATCGGTGAGCGTTGCTCCAACCCGGGCGATACCGGCCAGACCGTTGACATCAAGCGCACCTACTTCGATGGCTCCGCCGGTTCCTGGACCGTGTCCAACTACAACGATGAGCCGTTGCCAGTAACCCGTTCCATCACCGAGACCAAGACCAAGACCTGGAATGTGTCCGCTGGCATTGACTTCAAGCTGATGGACCTCATCAACTTCACCTTCTCCTCCAGCTACACCGATAGCCAGTCCTACGAGGTAGGCGAGCAGGTTGGTCCGTACAACATTGCTCCGGGCAAGACCGCCGTCCTGCGCGCAGGCTGGGTTGTCTCTGACTTCGAGGGTCAGAAGACCGTGTGCGGTTCCGACCACAAGTGGCAGGCCAACGGTGGCACCTTCACCGCCACCCTTCCAAAGGAGCGCCACATCGAGGTCTCCACCCGCGATAACAACGATTGGGGCTAAACGTGAGCAAGACGTCCATCGCTAGCGCCCTCGCGGCGCTGAGCCTGGTGGCCGCTCCTGTTGCCCACGCCGCTGATTTCGGTGGGGACTTTGAGCTGCCCCAGCGCTGGAACGACGACTACAAGCCGGGCACGCATTGCTCGACGCCAGGTGAAAACGGCACCTACGTCACCGCAAAGCGCCGCTGGTTCAAGCAGACCGACGCCACCAGCGTGGCTAACCGCAACGCCGAGGAAGTACCGGTCAAGCACACCGTCACCCAAGCTCGCACCCAGACCATCGAGGTCTCCGGATCCGTTGAGGGCACCGGCGAGCTGGCCAAGGTGCTGACCAAGACCTATGGCTTCAACTACGTCAGCGAGCAGCACTGGAAGCTAAACCAGGTGGTTGGCCCGTACACCTTGCCTGCGAACTCGCAGGGCAAGCTGGTGTGGGGCTTTACCATGCTCGACACTGATGGTCAGGACGTGCGCTGCAACTCTGACCAGCAGTGGGAAGCCCAGGGCAAGCCATACTCAGCTTCTGTGCCAGAAGCGCGCTACTCCGAGCTGCGCCTCGAAGACGCGCCTGAGTGGAACTAGGCCACCACAACTATTAAGCGCCCTCTCGGTCCATAAGGACCGACAGGGCGCTTTTCTCTGTGGGTTGCGCAGTGCGCCAGTAGGAGAGGAGACTGCAGCCGCGCGCTAAGGCTTAGGCCGGCAGCCAGGCGTAGCCGTACGGCCCGAGCTCTACTGGGCCCAGATCGATGGACCGATCGCTGAAGTTGTGCAAGCACAGCAGATCGCCGCGCTGGTAGCCAAGGACGGCTTCCTCGCCCGTCTCGACCGGCTCGCACGGAGCGGTGCCGAGATCCGGATGGGCATGGCGCTCGGCAATCATGGCGCGGACGGTGTTGAGCAACGAAGTGGCGTCATCAAGCTGGGCGGCCACGGAGGTACCTCCCACAACCGGAAGGCGGGAAGGTGCGTTGGTACTAAAACCAGAGTGCTCGGAATCGTCCCACTGCATTGGGGTGCGCACCGCATAGCGGTCCGGGAGCGTGGTGTCATCGAGCATGCCAATCTCATCGCCGTAGTAGATAAACGGTGCGCCCGGCAGGGTCATCAGGAGGGAGAACATGAGCTCCACCTTGCGGCGATCGCCGTTCATCAGCGGCATCAGCCGGCGGGCAATGCCCACATGGGCGCGCATTTCATCATCGGGGAGGAAAGCTTCATACATCAGCTCGCGCACGTCATCGTCCACCATCTCCAGAGTGAGCTCATCGTGGTTGCGCAGGAAGGTGCCCCACTGGCAACCATCCGGCAGGGCGGGCAGCTCATCAAGGATGGAGTAGACCGGGGTGGCGTCGCCAAGCGCCAATGCTTGGTACAGCCGCGGCATGACCGGGAAGTTGAAGACCATGTGGAAGCGCTCGCCCTTGCCATAGAACTGCATGGTCTCGGCCGGAGGCTGGTTGGCCTCCGCGATGAGCACCGCATCCGGGTAGTGGGTGTCCATGAAGGAGCGAATCTTCTCCACAAACTCGATGGTCTCCGGCAGGGACTCGCCGCCTACACCATCGCGTTCAAAGAGGTAAGCAATGGCATCAAGGCGCAGGCCGTCCAACCCCTTGTCCATCCAGAAGGACAAGATCTTGAACACTTCCTCCTGCACGGCCGGGTTATCGTAGTTTAAATCCGGCTGGTGGGAATAGAAGCGGTGGAAGTAGTACTGGCCGCGCTGGTCATCCCAAGTCCAATTGGAGGTCTCCACGTCGGTGAAAATGACACGGATTTCGGGATAGCGCTCCGGGTCATCGCCCCAAACATAGAAATCGCCATAGGGGCCAGTGGGATCCGTGCGGGAGGCCTGGAACCACGGGTGGTCGGAGCTGGTGTGATTGAGCGCCAAATCCGTCATAATGCGCATGCCGCGGCGGTGCAGCTGCGCAATGAGCTCTTCAAAGTCCTCCATCGTGCCGTAATCCGGATGGATGGAGTAGTAGTCCGCGATATCGTAGCCATCATCGCGCAAGGGGCTGGCATAAAACGGCGAGAGCCACAGGCAGTCCACGCCTAGCCACTGGAGGTAATCCAGCTTATCGATGACCCCGCGCAGCGTGCCTACCTCCTTATCGCCGTCGGCTTTGAAGGAACCGACGAGGGCTTGGTAGAAGACGGCATTGTGGTACCAGCTCATGAAAGGTCCTTTCTTTTCGCCCGCCAGGTCAGATAGGTAAGGAGGCACAGGGTGCCGGCCAGGAGGCCGGGCCAGAGGGCGGGGGAGTCGTGGAAGAGATTGAGTACAGCTTGGATAACCGCGAGGAGGCTAAAGAAGCCGAGGAAGCCCAAGGCGGTATCCCACAGCATGGCCCGGCGCATTAGGCCTTGACACCGCCAGCGGTCAGGCCGGCGACGATGCGGTGCTGGAAGATGAGCACCATGATGACCAATGGGATGGTCACCAACGCGCCGGCGGCCATGGTGGCGGCATAGGGGTACTCGAAAGCGGACGGGCCGGAAAAGCGTGCAATGGCTACGGTCACCGGCTCGGTATCGGTGGTGGACAGCTGCTTGGCCAGCATGAACTCATTCCACGTGGTGATAAAGGCGATGATCGCGGTGGTAAATAGTGCCGGCGCCGCAAGCGGCAGAAGCACGAGGCGGAAAGCCTGGGAGCGCGAGGCGCCATCCACCCGGGCTGCTTCTTCTAGTTCCCAGGGCAGCTGGCGGAAGAAGCTCAGCAGCGTATAAACCGTCAGCGGAAGCGCAAAGGAAATATTGGGAATGATCATCGCGCGGTAGGTACCAATCCATTCCAGGTTGCCAAAGAGCTGGAAGAGTGGGGTGACCAAGGCAATGGCCGGGAACATCGAGGCGGCCAGGATAATTCCGGTCACGATTCCCTTGCCCGGGAAGTCATAACGGGAGAGTGCATAGGCGGTAAAGACGCCGATGAGCACGGCCACCGCAGTAGTAACCAGGGAGATGAGCAGCGAGTTTCCAAGCGCGGCTAGGAAGTCATTTCCCTTATCGGTAGCCAAGGCATCGCGGAAATTATCCAGCGTGACGTGGGTGGGCCACGGGGTGGTATCGAAGGTGAAACGCTGATCCCGCAGCGCGGTTACCAGCATCCAGTAGAAGGGCGCCAAGCCCCAGAACATGATGAAGACGATGCCGGCGTAGTGTCCGAATTTACGCATTATTTAGCTGCCTTCCTGCCGGAGACATCCGCGCCAAGGAAGCGGATGAGGATAAAAGCGACGACGAAGATGAGAAGGAAAATCAGGGTCGAGAGCGCGGAGGCGGAGTTGAAGTTACCCTGGCGCATATCCTCTACCACCAGCTGGGAGATGGTCGCGGTGGGGGAGTTGGAGGAACTAGAAATCATGATGACCGGTAGGTCATACATGCGCAGCGCATCCAGGGTACGGAAGAGCACGGCCACCATGAGCGCCGGGCGCACCAGCGGGAGGGTGATGCGGAAGAAGGTCTGAATTCGGTTGGCGCCGTCCACGCGAGCGGCATCGTAAACGTCCTTCGGAATCATCTGCAGGCCGGCCAGGATGAGCAGCGCCATAAACGGGGCGGTCTTCCACACGTCCGCGATAATGACAGCCAGGCGAGCGTAGAACGGGTCCGTGGTCCAAGCAATGTTCGCACCGAGTAGCGAGTTAACGATGCCCTCCGGGGCGAACATGAACTGCCACAGCTTGGCCGTGACGGCCGTAGGAATGGCCCAGGGGATAAGCACCGCAGCGCGCACCAGCCCGCGGCCGCGGTACTCACCATTCATAATGAGCGCCATCAGCATGCCCAGGATGGTCTCCAGCAGCACGGTAACGATGGTGAAAAAGAGCGTAATCTTTACCGCCGGCCAAAAATCCGTGGCGATAACGCCCGGCGGGCAGGTAGAAATCTGACCAGTGCCGGAAACGCACCGGTTATTAATCCAGTACAGGTAATTTTCCAGCCCGGCGAAGCCGCCCTCCTCAAAAAGCCCCGTTTGCGGGTTGAGCTGCCTATTGCCTTGGAAGGACAGGACAATGGCGCGGATGATGGGGTAGCCGATGATGACGGCGAGCACGATGAGCGCCGGAGCAATCAGCCCGGCCACGCGTCCATAATTCTTGCGCTGGGGCTTCGGCGCGCTTGCCGACGCCCCCTTCGGCGCCCCCTTGGACGCAGTCGGCGAAGCTATAGCCACGCTGGACCGCCTTTCTGTTCAAGAAATGCTAAGTATTGGCTAGATTCTATCCCCATTAGGGGAGTGAAAACCACAAAGGGTGAGGCGGCGGTGTGCCCGCCTACCTCACCCGGATTGGGCGTTTAGCCCTGGGAGGCCGATTCGATGGCCGCCTTCATATCGGCGGTGGCATCATCGACAGACTTGCCATCCGTCAATGCGGCGTAGGCATTGTCTTGGATGGCCTTAGAAATCGCCGAGTAGAACGGGGAAACCGGGCGCGGTGCTGCGTTCTCCAAAGATTCCTTCAGCGCCGGCAGGTACGGGAATTCCTGCTGCAGCTGCGGGTCATCGTAGATGGAAGCCAAGACCGGCGGGAAGGACTGCTCCGCAAAGGACTTCTGGTTGTCCTCGTTGATGATGAACTTCATGAAGTCGAGCGCGGTGCCCTTATTCTTGGAGTTGATATTGATGCCGTTGTTATAGCCACCCAGCGTGGACACGCCTACGCCGTCCTTGCCCAGCGGGGCCTGAACCTCGACGTCGACGCCGGCATCAACCGCATTGGAGTACATATAGGGCCAGTTCACGGCGAAGGCGGTCTTGCCTTCAGTAAAGGCCATATTGGTTTCTTCCTCGGTAGCGGCGGTGGAGTCCTTGGAAATGGTCTCCTCCTTGTAGGCATCCACCATGGCCTGCAGGCCGTCCTTGGCCTCCTTGGAATCAACGGTGACGTTGCCGTCCTTATCCAGGACAGAACCACCCCAACCTTCCATAAAGCCGGCGGTGTTGAGTGCCAAACCCTCGTACTGCTTGAACTGGGTGGTCAGGCAGTCCTTGCCCTTGTCCAGTGCCTTACAGGCGGACTTAAGATCCGCGAACTTCTCCGGCGCCTTATCCGCGAGCTCGGTATTGCGGAAAAGAAGCTGTCCGTTGGTGTTTTGCGGCAGGGCGTAGAGCACGTCGTTATAGGTGGCAGACTCCACGGTGGCCGGCAAAAGCTCATCCGTATTGGTTTCAAAGTCACCATTGAGCGGCTGGAGCCACTGGTTGGCGGCGAACTCTGCGGTCCACACCACGTCGAGGGCCATGACATCGTAGTCATCGCTGCCTGCCTGCAGGGACTGCACCAGGGTTTCGCGCTGGGCGTCGGCCTCGCCGGCCAGCTCCTTGAGCGTGACCTTTTCGTCTGGGTGCTCCTCGTTCCATTTCTCGATGATGGGCGTCACCTTGTCCGTGTCATTTTTGCCCATGGCAAAGGTGATGGGGCCGTGCGCATCCGCGCCGCCCTCGGAGGAACCGCCCGCAGCGGAATCGGAGGAGGAAGAAGAGCAGCCGGCCAGTGCCAAAACTGCGGTTGTCGCAACGGTGGTGCGAAGCAGGAATTTCTTCATGGAATTCACCTTTCGGAAAACTTTCGGTTCTTTAAACCTAAAATACGGAAACCAAAAGGTGGATAATTTTGGCCTATTTAACTCTAAATGGGGGTAGTAAAGGGGGATGTGGCTGGCTTGGCCGTGTACCTGTTCTACGACGGCCTAGCTGCCTTCGCGGCTAAGTCTCCTCCGTGGGGAATCGTGGGTGCTAGTTGTATTGACCTTAGATGTTAATTGGTTTGCCGAGATCCGCCCCGCTGGGTAGACTCTGCCGCATGTACTCAGGCATCGCTTCCATGAAGCTGCGTTCCGCCCGCTGACGGCGGCGGGACCCCTTCTGATCTTTCGTCTGCCGTCCTGGCCATCTGCCGGGCGGCCATCTTGTGCTGCCCGGCTCCATGACGAGCTGAGAGTATGCAATGCCAAACACACCAACCTTGCGGTCATGTGTGTGGAGTGGAACGCCCCAAGGGCTCGCCGCACACATCCGCGCTGAATCAATCCACATCACCTTGGGGGACAGGCACCTCCTGAACGGGCTGGACGTCACCGTCTCCGCCGGCTCACGTCTGGCGATCGTCGGGGACAACGGTCGTGGCAAGACCACCTTGCTTCACATTTTGGCCGGGCTCCTGACCCCTGACTCGGGAGTAGTGACCCAGATGGGTTCCCGCGTCTTGGTTAAGCAGGACATGTCTGCCGAGGGTAACCGCACCGTCGGCGACCTCATCGCCGAAGCGACTGCTCCCTCTAGGTCTGCGCTCGAGGCCCTTGACGTCGCGAGCGCTGCACTCGCCGCGGGTGACGACGCGGCCGATGCCTATTCCGCAGCGCTCGAGACCGCCACGCTACTGGACGCCTGGGACGCAGAAAGGCGGGTGGACATCGCACTGGCAGGCCTTGACGCCTGCAGCGACCGCGCTCGCATCCTGTCGACCTTGTCGGTCGGACAACGTTACCGGGTCCGGCTCGCCGTCGCACTTGGATCGACCCCCGACCTGCTCCTGTTGGATGAGCCCACCAACCACCTGGATGCTGAAGGACTGTCTTTTCTAACCGAGCAACTGCGTGACCACCCTGGTGGCCTGGCTCTGGTCAGTCACGACCGCGCGCTGCTGCATGATGTGGCGACGACCTTCCTGGATCTCGACCCGACCCGAGATGGTGTCCCGCGAACCTACTCGGGCGGCTACAAAGGCTGGATTGAAGGCCGCCGACGAGAACGCCTCAAGTGGGAACAGGATCACGCCGCCCAGGTTGCCCGACACGAGGAACTGACACGCGCTGCAGCCGAGGCGCGCTCCCGCCTGTCCCAGGGTGGATGGAGACCTGAAAAGGGCACAGGCAAGCACCAACGCGCCACACGCGCTGCTGGAGTGGTCCAAGCCTTCAACCGACGTATCGAAGACCTGAAAAGTCATGAAATCGGCGTCCCGGCGCCGCCACTGCGTCTTGCGTGGCCCGCCTCGGCAACCCGTGCCGGACAGAGCATCATGAACGCCACCCAGGTTACTGTGAAGGACCGATTGGACGCTCCGGTTTCGGTCGACGTGAACGGCGGTGACCGGTTGGTGGTCACCGGACCGAACGGCACGGGAAAATCCACCCTGTTGGCACTTGTCGCAGGGCGGCTGGCCCCCACCACGGGACATGTGCGAGTTAATCCGAGAGCGCGCATCGCTCTGCTGTCCCAAGAGGTCCCCGACTGGGACCGCTCCAGCCCCGCACACGAGGTCTATGAGGCGTACCTGACGAAGCTAGGCCGTCGAGCTCAGGCGCCGTCCCTCGGCTCGCTCGGGCTGCTGGAAGCCTCCGCAACCGGCACGCCGGTGGGGCGCTTGTCGCAAGGACAGCAACGCCGTCTCCACCTGGCCATGTGTCTGGCCCAGGATCCAGACCTGCTGCTCCTGGACGAGCCCACCAATCATCTGTCCTCGATCCTCGTTGATGACATCACCACCGAGCTGCTGCAGACCTCCTGCGCGGTGATCGTTGCCACGCATGACCGGCAGATGCTCCACGACCTGGCCGACTGGCCCCACCTGAACCTTGACCTGAAGGACATGCCATGAACCCGCTTCACCCCTTGACCATCACCACGTACCGTCAGCTGTTCGCAGCGATGGTGCTGACCATCTTCGCCCAGGGTGCCTGGGCCCTCTACCTTGCCATGCAGACCCTCGACCTGGGCGCCACGCCAGCCACCCTGTCGGGTGTCGTAGTCTGGAGCGGCATTGGCCTGCTTGCAGGATCCCTCCCAGCTGGCGTAATTGCAGACCGGATCCCCAATAAGTCCGTCATCGTGGGCGTGCTCACCCTGAACCTCGCTATCGCGACCGCGACGTCCACGGCAGCAATCCTCGACATTGTTACCTTCTGGATGCTCGCGGTTTCCGCGTTCATTATTGGCACTTCAACCGCCTTCTTCTTCCCCGCCTACACGGCGCTGGTGCCAGTCCTGGTGGACGGTGACGACTTAATGGCCGTCAACGGCCTCGAAGGTGCCGCCCGCCCGTTGGTCGGACAGGCAATTGCGCCCGCCGCCGTCGGAGCGGTCATCGGTGCCAGCATGCCCGCCGCTGGCGGATACCTCATCGCAGCAGCACTCGGACTTGCCCTGCTTGCGGCTCTGCAGCTTCCCGCCCCCACCCGCGCCGAGCCCGAGACCGACGGTGCGGAAGACTCACTGATCACCGACCTGCTCGACGGCTTCCGCTACGTTTCCCGCACACGTTGGGTCCGCTCCAGTGTCCTGTTCGCGGCCGTAATGGGACTGGTAGTGACTGGACCACTCGAAGTCCTCCTACCTGCCCTCATGCGCTCATCGCATGACAACGGACCTGCACTCTACGGCACCGTCCTGGCTGCCCTCGGCGCGGGCGGGGTGGTGGGTTCTCTGCTAGCTGGGTCGTGGCGCACACCGGAACGCTTCCTGCCGGCCATGGTCGGTGCCTGGGTGATCGGATGCCTGCCCCTGTCCATCCCGGCGCTCACCAGCAATTCGTGGGCCATCGGCGCAGGCCTCGCGTTCTACGGGGCGCTGATCGGGATCGGAATGGTCATCTGGGGAGCAGTACTCCAAGAACACGTCCCCTTGGAGATGCTCGGCCGGGTCGCCAGCCTCGACTTCTTTATATCCATCGCCTTCATGCCTCTGTCCATCGCTCTCACCGGACTCCTCAGCCGCCACATCGACATCAGAACTCTGTTTATCGCCGCCGGACTAGTGCCACTGGCCACGGGAGCACTCCTCGCAGCCCTGGGACAACTCAAGATGCCGCAGAAGACGCTTGTCGAGGCAGGAGAGGATTAATGCATGCCAACGCCATCCTCACACCTCGCCACCGCTCGGAGGTCGCCCAACTCCTCGTCGACGACGGATGGCCGATTAGCGAGGTCGCTGCCCGCTTCCAGGTCTCATGGCCGACCGTATCCTCTCGTCTTGCCATTTCAACCGGCTGACTCGCGTCGGCCGCGCTACGAGCATGACCACCCCGGAGCAAGCCCTACGACCCGTGGATAGGCACGGTCTACGTCCACGCCGTCATCGACGACTACTTCTGCCTCGTCTACGCCGAGATTCACGATGGCGAAACCGCAATCACCGCCACCGCGGTCCTGGTGGGGTTGGCGAGTGATTCAACGCCCACCGGTATACTTCCGAAGCCGAACGCCGCGGTGAGCTCGACGCCTGGCTGCATTACTACAACCGGCATCGTCCCCACACTGCGTGTGGAGACCAGCCGCCGTTTTCACGTTTGACTTACCGCTCCGGTTAGTTCAGCTAGTCCTAGGCGATGCGACGGCCCGTTTCTGGATCGAAGCGGTGCGCCTCGCGTGGGTTGAAGGTCAGTACCACCGCTTCACCCCGCTGCGGTGGGGTACCTTCGGCGCGGGCAACTAGACGATTGTCGCCAACGGTGACGTAGACATAGGACTCGGCTCCCAGCTCTTCCACAATGTCCACCACGCCTTGGAAGCCCACCGGGCCTTTGTTGATAAACATCTTTTCTGGGCGCACGCCTACGCGGGAACCGTTGTAGTCAAAGATATTCATGGCTGGTGAGCCGATGAAGCCGGCGACGAATTCGTTCGCGGGGGCGTCGTAAAGCTCGCGCGGCGGGGCAACCTGCTGCAGCTCGCCGTCCTTGAGCACCGCCACGCGGTCACCCATGGTCATAGCCTCCACCTGGTCGTGGGTGACATACACCGTCGTCGTACCCAGGCGCTGCTGCAGGCTGGCCAACTCCGCGCGGGTCTGTACGCGCAGCTTGGCATCCAAGTTAGATAGCGGCTCGTCCATAAGGAAGGCCTTCGGCTCGCGCACAATAGCTCGGCCCATAGCCACGCGCTGGCGCTGACCGCCGGACAGATCCTTGGGCTTGCGCTTGAGATACTCGGTCAGGCCGAGCGTTTCCGCCGCCTCGTGCACCTTGGCTTTGATCTCGGATTTGGGAAGCTTTGCCAGCTTCAGGGCAAAGCCCATGTTTTCCTCCACCGTCAGGTGCGGGTAGAGGGCATAGTTCTGGAAGACCATGGCGATATCGCGATCACCTGGCTCCAGGTCGGTCACGTCCTTGCCATCGATGGTGATGCGGCCGCTGGATGTAGGTTCCAGCCCCGCCAGCGCACGTAGCGTCGTGGACTTGCCGCAGCCCGAAGGGCCAACGAGGACTAGGAATTCGCCGTCCGCGATATCGAGGTCCAAGTCTTTTACCGTGGGCGCGCTCGCGCCGGGGTAGGTGATGTTGACCTTTTCAAAAGTGACCTTTGCCATGCGCAACACACTAGCACCATTGGCGGCCGGTATCCTTGAAGCTTATGACTGCACTTGATTTGGAACGCATTCGCACCGCGCTGGCGGACGATTTCACCACCATCGATTTCGTGGAAAAGACCGGCTCCACCAATACCGATTTGATGCAGGCCACCAACGTTGCGGATGGCACCGTGCTGCTTGCCGACGAACAACTTTCCGGCAAGGGCCGCCTCGGCCGCACTTGGACCGCGCCGGCCGGCTCCCAGGTCATTTTCTCCGTGCTCTTGCTGCCGGAATCCCTCGAGCACCTGGGCACACTGCCGCTGGCCGCGGGCCTCGCGGTGACCGATTCGATCGAGGGCACCGTGCTGAAGTGGCCAAACGACGTGCATATCGACGGCAATAAACTGTGCGGCATCCTCGCCGAAGCCGGCCCCGTGGGCCAGGCCTTCAAGGCCGCGCCGAAGACCGAGCTCACCAAGGTAGAGGTAGGCAAGACTGAGGTTAACAAGGCCGAGGTTAATAAGGCCGAAGTGAATAAAGCAGAGGTTAATAAGGCAGTAGGTGGCGCCGCACCATCTGCGCGCGTCGTCGTGGGCATGGGCATCAATGTCACCCTGACTCGTGAGGACCTACCGATTGAAAAGGCCACCTCGCTCGCACTCGAAGGCCGCGATACGGACCGCACCGAGCTGGCCATTACCGTGCTGAAGAACCTGCGCCGCCGCATCGTGCAGTGGGAGAACCAAGATCCGCAGCTCCTGCGCGACTACCGTGCGGTCTGCTCCTCGCTTGGCCAGGAGGTGCGCTTGGAAACTCCGTCCGGCGATGTCACCGGGCACGTCGATGAAATCGGCGAGGACGGCCGCATCATGGTCGCCGGCGAGTACTACTCCGCAGGTGATGTCACGCACCTGCGTCCACGGAAGTAGACACGCGAGGTAGCATCCATAGCTATGGGACTAATGAAGATGGGCCAAGGTGAGGTCAAGCGCGCGGATGTCTCCGCGCCGTTTCGCGCGCTGATTTTCCCCTTCCTCGAGCTCATCCTCATCACCGGCCTGCTGTGGATCGCCATCGGCTGGTGCGATGTCCAAGCAGTAGACCCGATGCTGCGAAATGGTCTCGTCGCGGTATGGGCGCTGCTGGGAATCTGGCGCTTTGTCATTCCTCTTTATAAGGCCCGCCGCAAGCGCTTCATCGTGACTAATAGGCGCGTCATCGCGCGCGAGGGCCGAAATATTGATTCGATTCCGCTGCAGGATATCCGCGGCGCCCGCAAGCGCCGGGGCGGGGTCTCCCTAGCAATTCACGGCTGGGACCGGGCCATGTATTTTCCCAACGTGGCCAAGCCCAAGCGCGTGGTCGAGATTATTAATGATCGCCCTTGGTTTTAACCTCGGTGGTGTGCAGCTGGCTATCCAGATCCTCAGGGGAGAGGTTAGCTCGGCTGAATTCTTGCGTCAGCGGCAGGCGCAGCTCTAGGTCGGAGGCAGGGCAAAGCTCAACCGTTGCCTTATCCACTACGTAGTCCAGCACGTGGCCACCGGAGGTGCGGGCGGCGTCGATAAAGTGCACGTGGCAGCCCGGTACCGAGATTCCCTTTTCATAGACGGGGGTGCGGAAGCCGCCGATAACGCCCTCGACGTCCTTAAAGTGCAGCTCCTTATCGCCGCCCACGGCCTCAGACATGGGCGGGTAGGGCTTTTCTTGTTTGACCACCGTGCGGGTGGTCACCTCCTTGAACGTGCCCACGATGCGTACCGCGTACATGTAGTTAGCGGAAGGCTCGAGCTTATCGATGAACGCAGAGAGCTGATCGCGGCGCAGGCCCGCGGGGGCGTCGGCAGTAATGCGCGGGACAAAGTTCGTGGCCACCGCGTAAGGGGTGCGCTGGTCTAGATCTGCAATCTGCGCGGAGCCATCGCCGCGCAGCTGGTAGCAGGTGCCATCCAAAATGATCATCTCTCCGTCGAGGCCATCAAAGGTGCCGAGGCCAAAATTGCCCTTACCAAGCAGTTCCGAAATGGTCATTTCGCCGTCATAAATGCCGTCCAGCAAAGCGGTCATGAGGGAATTTTGGAAGATGGTATGACGAGTGAACATAGTATCCAGGCTAGTATTGGGGGACGTGAGTGACTTAAAGCCTATTGTAACTGTTTGTGGCGACGGCCAGCTGGCTCGCATGATGCAGCCGGCCGCCGCGGAACTCGATATTCACCTGCGGATTCTGGCCAGCAAGCCGGACTCCTCCGCCGCGCAGGTCACCCCGGACGTGGTGCTGGGGGATTACACCTCCTTGGAGGAGCTGCGCGGTGTGGCAGAGGGCGCGGATGCCATTACCTTCGAGCATGAGCATGTGCCCAACGAGCACTCCGCCGCGCTTATCGACGCCGGATTTAACGTCCAGCCCCAGCCCACCGCCCTCATCTATGCGCAAGATAAGCTCAAGATGCGCGAAAAGCTCGCCGCGCTGGGCGCTCCCGTGCCGCGCTTTGCTGCGATCGACTCGGTGGCCGATGCCCGCGCCTTTTTCGACGCCGTCGATGGCCGCGTGTGCCTCAAGGCCCGCCGCGGTGGTTATGACGGCAAGGGCGTATGGTTCCCTACAGCTGAAAATTGCTACGAGCTGGTCTCCGAGCTGCTCGAGGCCGGAACCCCGCTGATGGCCGAGGAAAAGGTGGAACTTACCCGCGAGCTTTCCATCTTGGTAGCCCGCCGTCCTTCCGGTGAGGCCAAGGTGTGGCCGATCACCCAGTCCCGCCAAGAAAACGGCATCTGCGCCGAGGCCATCGCTCCCGCCCCCGGCCTTGCACCAGAACTCGCCCAGCGCGCTTCCGAATTGGGCCTGTCCATCGCCGAATCTCTCGGCGTGACCGGCGTGCTGGCCGTCGAACTCTTTGCCTTCGACGGCCCTGAGGGCGAGGATATCTCCGTCAACGAACTGGCCATGCGCCCGCATAACACCGGCCACTGGACCCAGGATGGCTGCGTGACCTCCCAATTTGAGCAGCACCTGCGCGCCGTGCTCGACCTCCCCTTGGGCGCAGTCGACGCGCTTGCACCCGTCACCGTGATGGCCAATGTCTTGGGCGCCGACGAAGATCCCGCCATGCCCATGCCGGAGCGTGTCCGTGAAGTAATGCAGCGCTACCCGCAGGCCAAGATTCACCTTTACGGCAAGGATCACCGCCCTGGCCGCAAGATTGGCCACGTCAACGTCACTGGTGAAGATACCGACGAGACCCTGACCATCGCCCGCCAGGCCGCGCACTTCCTCGTGCACGCCACATGGGCTTAAAATCCTGCCTGTAGAAAGGACACTATGCAACCGCATGTAGGCATCATCATGGGCTCCGATTCCGATTGGCCCACCGTTGAACCCGCCGCTCAGGTCCTCGCGGACTTCGGCATCCCCTTCGAAGTCGGCGTGGTCAGTGCCCACCGCACCCCGGAAAAGATGCTGGCCTATGCAAAGGAAGCCCATACCCGCGGGTTGAAGGCAATTATCGCCTGCGCCGGCGGTGCCGCGCACCTTCCCGGCATGGTCGCCGCGGCCACGCCGCTGCCGGTCATCGGTATCCCCCGCGCACTGAAGGATCTCGATGGCCTCGACTCCCTCCTGTCCATCGTGCAGATGCCTAGCGGCGTGCCGGTAGCCACCGTCTCCATCGGCGGTGCGAAGAACGCCGGCCTGCTCGCCGCCCGCATCCTCGGCGCTGGCGACCCCGCCATCCAAGACAAGATGGTGGACTACCAAAAGCAGATGGCCGAGGAAGTAGAGCAGAAGGATAAGAACCTGCGCGACAAGCTGCTAGGGGAGTAGCTCTCCGGTCTAAGGCCAAACAAAACAAGCACGTTTTAGCCAAAACAACGTAGTTTTTCGGCAAAACGTGCTTGTTTTGTCTCCTAGTCTCTAGCGAAGTTCTCGTCGCCCCTTGCCAACATGCCAAACAAGCACGATTGGGCAAAATTCGCGGAGGAAAAGGGTAAAACGTGCTTGCTTTGCATCGTTGTAGCCTGCGGGGTGAGGAAGCGTGCTTTAAGCTTTCGGGCAGGGGAATAATGCTCAAAGGGGGAAGCATGGAAGAAGTACTGGCTTCAGGCTTAAGCAGGGGCGAGCTTAAAACTCATGTAGCGAATGGAAAGATAATCCGAATCGGCCGCGGGATCTATACGTGGCGGGAACCGACTCCCATGGAAGTAGCTCGCATCCTGCACAAGCGGTGGCCTGGAATCATGCTTGCAGGCAGCTCTGCGGTGCAGCTGTACTCCAAGAAGGAGATGACCTTTCCTCTGAAATTTGCCTACAAGCATGTCGTGAGTGGTTCGCAGTGGTTTGAAGTCGAGCGAACGCGGCAGAAAACGAGATTTACGTTTGAAGGTATCCCTGTGCAAAATCCCCTGCTAGCGGCTGCTGCGGTGGATGACGATCAAGCAGTAACGATGCTTGAAACGCGATATCAAAACAGGCGCGGTAAGCAAGCCTTAGAAAAAGACCTCGGATGTATCGCACGGGTACCAGCTCGGGTTCGGGAATTAGTGAACAAATCTGCGGTAGGTGCAGATAGCGAAGCAGAAAGGAAAGTAGTCCGCGCGCTTCAGCGGCGTGGGAAGAAGGTTCAGGTAAACCACCAGATAGGTCCCTATTTATGGGACATCGTTGTAGGGAAGGTCGCCGTTGAAATCGATGGCTATGACTTCCATAAGGCGGAGGATTTGGGGACTTTCGTTAAAGACCGCTGGAAGGGAAATGATGCGGCGCTAAGAGGGTATACCGTTCTTCGCTATTCAGGCAGCTGCGTCAAGCATCACCTGGTGGATGTGGTTCAGCAGATTTCTGAGGCTCATGAGGGGCGAACGAATTTCGGCTCTCTTGCTCACGAATCCGTGTGGCGTTGGCATTGGCTTTTAGCCGGGTATGCAGCCGAGCCGATTTACGGCTAGCGCCTTTCAATTTCTTCCGTGACCTGCTCAAAAGAGAAGCGTTCGCCGGTATCGGCGGCGCGGGCTTGGCGGAGGGCTTCAGCATCTGCGGCGGCTTCGAGGCGGTCAAGGAATGCTAGTTCTTGAGGCGAAATGATAACTGCGGCTTCCTTACCGTTGCGGGTGACAACGGTGCGGGTGCCTGCGTAGTGGGCTTGGTCAATGACCTGGCCTAAGCGGGTGCGGAGTTCGGAAAGGGGCAAAGACAATGAAAGCTCCTAATACATCAAAGTACTACTAGTACTAAGTTAGCAAAGAGTACAACTTTTTAAGAGGTTATGGAATACAACATCGCGTTTACGCGGCAGGCTAAGCGAGAGTTACAAAAAATCCATCAGGGAAACCGAAAGCAATATCAACGGATTAAGCGCGCGATCGGTGGACTGGCTAAAGACCCATATCCACCGGGATCAATCGCTTTGTCTGGCAGGAGTGGCCGAAGAATAAGGGTGGGAAATTACCGCGTGCTGTACTCCGTAGAGGAGCAAGAAGTGCTGGTGGAAGTGTTTACCGTAGGGGCACGCGGAAGCGTTTATAAGCGCTAGAAGGGCACGCCGGAGCGCAGGATGGCATTGGCAAACGGCGTGGTGGAACCGGTGCGCACGACGAAGGAGGCGCGGGCGACCTCTCGCTTGAGGTCGTCATGGGTGACCTCGGTAAGCGGTACTGCGGGAAGCAGGGAGCGTACCTCGGGCGGGGTGGTATCGGCGATGGTGGCGGCTTCGACCACGACCTCCTTAAGGAGGGCGGCCAGGGTATCGGCAAAGGTGGGGATGCCGAAGGTCAGCGTGAGGTCGATGACGGGCACATCGTGGGGGATGGGCAGGCCGCAATCGGCGATAACGAAGGTATCGGTGTGCCCGAGGCGGGCGACGGCGCTGGTGAGCGTGGGATTGAGCAGGCCGGATTTACGCATCGGTGACCTCCGGCAGGGCGGATTCGGTGGTGGGGTAGGAAGGCTGTGCGCCGTTGCCGGTGGCGGCGAAGGCGCCGACGCGGGCGGCGAAGGTGGCGGCATCGACAAGCGAGGCACCGGTGAGCAGCTGGGCGCAGAAGGCACCCGCGAAGGCATCGCCGGCGCCGGTGGTATCCACGGCGGTCACGCGCGGGGTGGGGATATCCGTGCCGCTCTCCGGGGTGGCCACGTAGGCGCCGTGGGCGCCAAGGGTGAGTACAACAGAGCGGAAACCGGCCTCTACCAGGCGGTGGGCGAGCTCGCGCGGGGCGCCCTCTGCAGGTAGGCCGAGTTGGTCCAGGATGAGTCCTGCTTCGTGCTCATTGGCCAGCAAAGGATCGGCTTGCAGGAGCGAGTCGCGGTCGACCTCGACCACGGGCGCGAGGTTAACCACCACTCGGCCTTGGGCCGCCTCGACCGCCGCCTGGAAACCGGAGGCGGGGATTTCGCCCTGGAGGAGGACTACATCGGCATCGGCGATGGTGGAGGCGCGGGAGGAGACAAAGGGGGCGTCGACAAGCGCGTTGGCACCGGGGGAGATGACGATGGTGTTCTCGCCGTCGGCCGAGACGGTAATGACGGCGAGGCCGGTGTTGGTATCGGCCTGCTCCACGGCTCCCAGATCGATGCCGGAGGTACGCATGTAGTGCATCGCAGGCTCGGCATAGGGATCGGAGCCGACCGCGCCCACGAAGGCCACGGTGGCGCCCAGCTGCGCGGCCGCGACAGCCTGGTTAGCGCCCTTGCCCCCGGCCAAGATGTCGCCGCCAGAGCCCAGCAGGGTCTCGCCGGGCTGCGGGTGGCGCTCGGCGTGCACGATGAGATCGGCATTGATGGAACCGACGACGGTTAGCTTGCTCATTGGAAATCCTCCACATTGTCGCGGGTGACGGTGATGACCTCGACGGGGACGTTCTTCTCCGCCGCGCCACCGTGCAGGAGTGCTGCGGCTTGTTCGATGGCGCGGGCGCCGAGCTCTGCGGGCTGCTGGGCGATGGTAGCTTCTAGCTTGCCATCTTTGACCGCCTTGAGGCCATCGAAGGTGCCATCAAAAGCCACTACCTTGACCTCAGATCCAGCGCGCGAGCCCAAAGCTTCGACCGCGCCGAGCGCCATTTCATCGTTCTCTGCAAAGATGGCCTTGATATTAGGGTTGGCCTGCAACAGGTTGGTGGCGACGTTGAGGCCTTCCGTGCGGTCGAAATTCGCCGATTGCTTGCCGACGACCCGAATGTCCCCATACTTCGCAATCTGCTCTTCAAAGCCCTTGCCGCGCTCGCGCGAGGCGGAGGTACCAGCGGTGCCCTGCAGGATGAGGATATCGCCCTTTTCCCCGATGGCTTCGGCAAGCTTATCCGCTGCCTGCGCGCCGCCGGCGATGTTATCGGAGGCCACCATGGAATCCAGCTCTACGCCGTTGACATCGCGGTCCACGCCGATGACGGGCACGCCGTCATTTTTGATGCCACGCACGGCTGGAGCGACGGCATCGGAATCGGTGGGGTTGACCACGACGACCTTGGCGCCCATGGAAGTGGCATTGCCCAGCTGATTGACTTGCTGGGCGGGGTCATCGGAAGCGTCTTGGATGTCTAGCGGAACGCCGAGTTCCTTGGCCTTATCTTGTGCGCCGTGGCGCAGCTCGACGAAGAAGGGATTGGTCTGCGTGGAGAGCGCAAGAGTGATGCGGTTGCGGTCTTCTTCCGAGCGATTGCAAGAGGCAAGGCCCAGCGCGAGGGCCGGGACGAGGAGGGTAGCGATGAGCTTTTTCATGGCGGGTGCTCCTTAGTTGGCCGTCTTATTGCGGATGACGTCGAAGCCGACGGCCAGCGCGATGACCAGGCCGATGACGATCTGCTGCCAGAAAGAGGAGACGTTGAGCAGGTTCAAGCCATTGCGGATGACCGCTAGCAAGATCGCGCCGACCAGTGTGCCGGTGGCCTTGCCTTGGCCACCGGAGAGCGAGGCACCACCGATGACGACGGCCGCGATGGCATCGAGCTCATAGCCGGTGCCGGCCTGTGGCTGTGCGGATTCGAGGCGGCCGGCCATGACCATGCCGGCCCAGGCGGCGAAGAAACCGGAGAGCGCGAAGACAGCGATCTGAATACGCTTGACCGGCAGGCCCGAGAGGCGGGCGGCCTCCAGATTGCCGCCGATGGCGTACATGGAACGGCCGAGCACCGTGCGCTCCAGAATGAACCAACAGATGAGCCCGGCGATGACCATCATGATGATGGGCACGGGGAAGCCGGCGATATCGCCGCCAAAGGCGTTGACGGACGGGGCAGTTTCAATAGGCGAGCCCTGGGAGATGACCAGGGTGAGGCCGCGGGCGATGGACATCATGGCCAGCGTCGCGATGAAGGAGGGGATCTTGCCCCACGCGGTGGCCATTCCGCAGATGGCGCCGGCCAGCGCACCCACGATCAGGCCGAGAAGCAGGGTGAGCCAGCCAGGCAGCCCCGCGGTGGAGAACATATAGGCAGAGACCATGGCGCCGAGCGCGGCGACCGAGCCCACCGAGAGGTCGATGCCGGCGGTGACGATGACAAAGGTCATGCCGAAGGCCAAGATGGCCACCGTCGCGGCCTGGATGCCGATATTGAGCAGGTTCGCCACGGTAAGGAAATACGGCGTAGCGATAAACAGCGCGATGCACAGGGCAATGAGGCCGACGAGCGCGCCATTATTCATCGCCCAGTTAACTACTCGATTCTTGGTCATGCTTCATCCTTGGGGTTAGTGCCGGCAGGCGCGGCAGCAGAGGCAGAGGTAGAAGAGGTCACATTGGATACGGCAAAGGCCATGACCTCGTCCTGGGTGGAGTCCTTAGGTAGCTGGCCGGCGAGTTGGCCGCCGGACATGACGAGGATGCGGTCGGACATACCGAGCACCTCAGGCAGATCGGAGGAGGCCATGAGCACAGCGCCGCCGGCGGCGGTGACCTCATTGATGATGTTGTAAATCTCCACCTTGGCGCCGACGTCGACGCCGCGGGTGGGCTCATCGAGGAGGAGGACCTTGGAACCGGCCAGTACCCAGCGGCCAAAGACAGCCTTTTGTTGGTTGCCACCGGATAGGTTCCGGATGGGCTGGGAGAGATCAGCCATGCGGATGCGCAGCTTCTCCGCTACGTCACCGGCACGGCGGCGTTGGCCGCTGCGGTCTGCAAGCCCCGCCTTAGCGGTGGGGTAGAGGGTGGCGAATCCGAGGTTATCGCCCACGGAGGCATCTAGAACTAGCGCTTGGGACTTACGGTCTTCGGGGATATGGCCCACGCCGGCGCGGATGGCAGCACGAATATCGCCGCTGCGCAGCTGCGTGCCGCCGACACGGATGGTGCCGGAATCGTAGGGGTCGGCGCCTGCGATGGCGCGAATGATTTCGGTGCGGCCGGCGCCCACGAGCCCGGCGAGGCCGACGACTTCGCCGGCATGGACGGTGAAGGTGACGTCGTGAAAGGCTCCTGCGGAAGTCAGCTCGGAGACCTCCAGCAGGGCCTCACCGCGCTCAGGAGGAACCTCGCGCGGGTACTGGTTTTCAATCTCGCGGCCGACCATGAGGCGCACCAGCTCGTCTTCGTCCGTATCGGCTGGGACCTCGGCGATGAAAGAGCCATCGCGCAGCACGCTGATGGTCTCTGCAATGCGCGCCAGCTCCTCCAGGTGGTGGCTGATAAAGACCATGGCCACGCCCTTGGCCTTGAGTTCCTCGAGCACGGCAAAGAGCGCATCAACCTCCTTGCCGGTGAGCGCGGCCGTGGGCTCATCCAAGATGAGAATGCGCGCGTTCATAGACAGCGCCTTGGCGATTTCCACGAGCTGCTGTTTGGCCACGCCCAGCTCACCCACCGGCATGTCTAGGTCCACGTCCAAGCCGATAAGGTGCAGTGCCGCTTGGGCTTGTGCCTTGAGATGCTTGCGATTGACCAACCCGAAGCGGCGTGGGGTGCGCCCGAGCATGATGTTCTCGGCCACCGACATGGTGGGCACAAGGTTGAGCTCTTGGTGAATGGTGGCGATACCCAGCGCCTCAGAGGCCTTGGTATCTGGGATTTTCACCTCTGTGCCATCTACCAGGATGCGGCCGGAATCTGGTTCGTGCACGCCGGCAATCATCTTGATGAGGGTGGATTTGCCGGCGCCGTTTTCACCCAGCAAGGCCTGGACCTGGCCGCGGCGGACGGTGAGGTCTACCCCCTTAATGACCTCCACCGGGCCGAAGGATTTGGTGACATTGTCCAGGCGCAAAACGCAGTCACTCATGGCGTGGCTCCATCGAGTTGGTGGGCGGTGGACATGCGTGGGATGTAGCGGGTTTCTAGCACCTCGCCTTCCGGTTGGTGCTTATCATTGATGGCCGCGATGAGCTTGGCCGTGGCGGTCTCGCCCATTCTGGCCACATCTTGGTCCACCACTGAGATAGGGGAGGGTTGGAAGCGCAGGTAGATAAAGTCATCGAAGCCGACGAGCGCGATTTCTTCTCCGATGCGCTTGCCCGCATTATGGCAGGCCTCCAGCGCGCCGGCCGTCATCATGGAATCGCCGGCAATGAGTGCGGTGACGCCTTCTTGCAGGAGTGTGAGAGCTCCTTTATAGCCCTCGCGGTGGCGGTAGCTGCCGTGGTGGATATGGGTAGGCATACCGCGGGTGGAGGCCTTGAATGCTTGGAGGCGCTGGCGGCCGGTGGAGGTTTCCTGCGGCCCGGAAAGGTAGCCGATGTGCGTGTGCCCCTTCTCCTTAAGCTGTTCCACGGCTTGTTTCATGCCCGTGTGGGGGTCTGATAGCACTGCTGGAATCTGGCCCAGGGTGCGGTCAATGAGCACGAGCGGGCGGTAAGCGCGCGCCTGCTCCAGTGCTTCTTCGGCGCCTTCGAGAGGTACCGCGATAATGCCGTCTACCTGGCGTTCCATCAGGGCATCGAGGGCTTTGACTAGTCGCTGCGGATCCTCGCCGCAACTGGTAATCATCGTGGCGAGTCCCTGCTTATCGGCGGCTTCTTCAACGGCTGCGGCCATTGCGGCGAAGTAGGCATTGTCTAGGCTGGGGATGACCAAGCCGATGGCGTTAGAGCGGGAGCTGCGCAATGCTCGTGCTTGGGCATTGGGCCTATAGTTCAGCTTGATGGCCGTGTCCTTGACGCGTTGGCGCGTGGACTCCGAGATGGCTGGGTTGCCCGAGAGCGAACGGGACGCGGTGGAAATGGATACTCCAGCAGCAGCGGCCACGTCCTTGAGGGTGGTTCCGGCCATGCTGTCCTCCTTGGCTTAGGCGTGTGGGCCGGCTTCTGGCCCTCCTGGGTGCAATCGATTGCACATTTGAGTTAAAGGTACGGCTATTTCCATATTCCTGTCAAGAGCCGGCAAGTCTATGCTGGTATCCATGTCTGACCCGCTCCTTGTTCTGGGCTCCCGCGTAACCCACGGCTATCCCGGCGCCATGCTGCGCTCGCGCCTAGACAAGGCGCTGGCGCTCTATAGCGGTCAGCAGATTATTGTCTCCGGCCGTGGTGAAGCGGGACCTATGGCTACATACCTCAGTGAGCGCGGCGTGCCGGCCGAGCGGGTAGTGGTGGAGCCGGAAGCCACGAGCACTAATGAAAATCTAGAAAATGCCCACCGCTTGGCCCCGGATGCCGTATTGCACGTGGTAACCAATGATTTTCATATCCTGCGCACGGCGCTGTGGGCCTGGCACCTTGGCATTGTCGTGCGACTGCATCCCGCGCGCACCCCGTGGCGGTTGATGCCGCGCAATTACCTGCGCGAAGTCCTGGCCACACCACACTCCGCGGCGCGGATAGTGTGGCGACGGATGCAGGGATAGCGCTCCTGCCTCGGTGTGACGGACCGCTGTCCACAGGCGCCTCCAACCCCGAAAGAGGTTAACAGGCGGTTAACTCTAGGGTTGTGAGCAGCTGAAATCGGCGGTATTCGCGGGTAGTTATGCAAACGATTGACCGGCGCTTTGCCGTACTCCTAGGCTAAATCCAACGAAAGTTATAGCCAGAAAGGTCTTTGTTATGACCAGTGGAGCAGCGGCTGGCCCTGACGCCGACTACCCTAGCGTCGCACTTGCCCACGGCGATTATGTTGCCGAGATAGGTCTATTCGGCGGTGCACTCAAGACGCTGACCTATCGCGGCGCGCCCTTGGTAGAAAGCTACGAAGGCAAGCCGCCGCTGATGGCCGGAGTGGTGCTGGCGCCGTGGCCGAATCGCACCGAAGATGGCTGGTTTGAATGGCAGGGGACTGCCCACCAGCTAGAGATCACGGAGCCGGAGCGCAATAACGCCATCCATGGATTCGCGGTGGATTGGTGGCGCATCAAGGAACGCTCGGACAACCGGGTGGCTCTTGCCTTTGATATTGAGCCGCGCCAGGGCTGGCCGTGGGCGATTCAGCTAGAGGCCACCTATACCCTCGATGAGCAGGGATTGCACCACCAGCTGACCGCACGCACCACGGAGCCCGGTGAGGTTCCCTTCGCCTATGGGCTGCACCTCTACCTCTCCCCACAGGGAGCTGGGGCGGAGGAAGCGGTGCTCAGTGTGGACGTCGGCAAGCGCTACCTGCTAGGCGCCCGCAACCTGCCTACGGGAAAGACGGAGCAGGTGCGCATTGTTAATCAGCCCATCGCCGAGGTGGACTGGGACGATTGCTTCCACGGCGAAGGCCCACTGACGGCCGTGTATTCGGCCGGTGGAAAGGGTGTGCGCCTGGAGATGGGCGAAGGCCTGAACTGGGTGCAGATGTTTACCCCGGCCGATTTCCCGCGGGCAGGCGGCCCCGGCAAGGCATTGGCCGTGGAGCCGATGAGCGCGCCGCCGAATGCGCTGCGCAGCGGGGAAGACCTCGTGCGCCTGAGCGCTCAGAAACCGCAGAGATTCACGCTGCGCCTTGCAGCAGAGAACAATAACTAGAAAGGTCAGCCATGGAGACTGCTGAATCCGTATTGAGGCTCGATGCCTCCTGGGTGGACTACTTCTTGGTAGCCATCTACTTCCTCTTCGTGCTGGGCATCGGCTGGGCCGCCAAAGCTCGAGTGTCTAGCTCCATCGACTTCTTCCTCTCCGGCCGGGGACTGCCCGCCTGGGTGACCGGCCTGGCTTTCGTCTCGGCCAACCTGGGTGCGGTGGAAATCATCGGTATGTCCGCCAATGGCGTGGAGTATGGCTTCCAAACCATGCATTACTTCTGGATCGGCGCCATCCCGGCAATGGTCTTTTTGGGCATTGTGATGATGCCGTTCTACTACGGCTCCAAGGTGCGCTCGGTACCGGAGTTCATGCGCAAGCGCTTTGGCAATGCCGCGCACCTGGTTAATGCGATTTCCTTCGCCGTGGCCCAGCTGCTTATTGCCGGCGTGAACCTGTACCTGCTGGCCACGATCGTGGAGGCCCTGCTGGGCTGGCAGATGTGGGTCTCGCTCCTCGTGGCCGGCCTCATCGTGCTGTCCTATATCACCCTGGGTGGCCTTTCGGCCGCCATCTATAACGAGGTTCTCCAGTTCTTCGTCATCATCGCCGCCCTCGCCCCGCTGACCATCATTGGTTTGAACCGCGTTGGCGGTTGGAATGGGCTGAAGGACGCGGTGGCCCAGGATTCGCACTTCCACACGTGGCCGGGCACGGACATCTCCGGTTTTGAGAACCCAGTGTGGTCCGTCATCGGCATCGTGCTGGGCCTCGGCTTCGTGCTTTCCTTTGGTTACTGGACCACCAACTTCGTGGAAGTTCAGCGCGCCATGGCCTCCGATTCCATTTCAGCCGCCCGCAAGACGCCGATCATCGGTGCCTTCCCCAAGATGTTCGTGCCCTTCCTCGTGGTCATTCCGGGCATGGTTGCCTCTGTATCCGTGGCCGACTTGATGGAGGAGCGCGCGGAGCCGAATGACGCCATCCTGCTGCTCATGCGCGACCTTCTGCCCAATGGCCTGCTGGGCGTGGCGATCGCCGGCCTGCTCGCTTCCTTCATGGCCGGCATGGCCGCGAATATCTCGGCCTTTAATACCGTCATCTCCTATGACATCTGGCAGACCTACGTGGTCAAGGACCGCGAGGATGACTACTACCTGAAGTTCGGCCGCATCGCCACGATTATCGCCACCGCTATTGCCATCTTTACCGCGCTGCTCGCGCAAAACTTTGGCAATATCATGGACTACCTGCAAACCCTGTTTGGCTTCTTCAATGCGCCGCTATTTGCCACCTTCATTCTGGGCATGTTCTGGAAGCGCATGACCCCGCACGCCGGTTGGTCCGGACTCGTAGCCGGTACCGCTTCCGCCATCGCTTTCTGGTACGTCGCGTCCTTCACTGACCTCATCAACCTGCCGGGCCAAGGCACGGCCTTTGTGGCGGCCGGTGTGGCCTTCGTGGTGGATATCCTGGTATCCATCGTGGTCACCCTGTTCACCCAGCCCAAGCCGGATAGCGAGCTGGTTGGTTTCGTCTCTTCCGTGACTCCCAAGGACCACTTTGAGGACTACACCGAAAAGTCCTTGCCGTGGTATCAGCAGACCGTCCCGCTGGGCATCATTTGCCTGGTGATGGCCGTAGCCCTCAACGTCATCTTCGCCTAAGGAGCCCAACATGTCTGAGAAAAAGCGCGCGGGTGCATTCGACCTGCGCAACGTCATCGCCGCACTCCTCGGCCTCTACGGCCTGATTTTGCTCGGCTGCTATTTCTTCCTTGACCCAGGCATCAACCCGGATACCGGGCAGGCTAAGAACGCCAGCGATAACCTATGGGCAAGCCTTGCTTTGTTGGCCGTGGCCGCCGCCTTTGTGCTGTGGGCGCGCCTGAAGCCCATCACCATCCCAGGAGAAAACTAATGGTTGAGATTACCTCTGCCACGCTTGCCGACGGCCGCGAGATCCTCTACTTCGACGATCAACCCCACCCCGACCGCGTGCTTGTCGACGCCCGCGACATCCCCACCGTCTCCCCCGCTTCCGAAATGCGCCGGGATCCCCTAACGGGGGATTGGGTGGCCTTTGCCGCCCACCGCATGAACCGCACCTTCTTGCCACCGGCCAACGAGAACCCGCTGGCGCCCACGCGCGAAGGCCAGCTGCCCACGGAGATCCCTAGCCCCAGCTATGACGTGGTGGTCTTTGAAAATCGCTTCCCGTCCTTTGCCACCACCGCGGAGATCGAGCATCCGGAGGACGATAACCTGCTCGGCATGGTGCCGCGCCTTCCGGCCCGCGCCCGCTGCGAGGTGGTGTGCTTTACCGAGGACCCGGCCCTATCCTTCAAGGACCTGCCGGAATCGCGCATCCGCACCGTCATTGAGGCCTGGGCGCACCGCACCGCCGCGCTATCCCAGATCGACGGCGTGCAGCAGGTATTCCCCTTTGAAAACCGCGGCGAGGAAATCGGCGTGACCCTCCAACACCCGCACGGCCAGATCTACTCTTATCCGTTCCTCTCGCCGCGCCTGCGCTCCATCGTGGAATCCGCCCGTGCCTATGACGGCGATCTCTTCCAGGATCTCCTCGAGCGCGAGCGCGCCGCCGGCACCCGCATCATCGCTGAAACCGAGCACTTCACCGTCTTCGTCCCTGCCGCCGCCAAATGGCCGCTGGAAGCCATGGTCCTGCCCAACGAGGAAGTACCCGATTTCGCCGCACTTACCGACGCCCAACGCGCCGACCTCGCGCCCCTGCTCAAAAAGCTGTACTCGGCGGTGGACCGTTTCTTCGATGGTGTGGAGAAGACCCCGTATATCGCCGGCTGGACCCAAGCCCCGGTGGACCCGGACTTGCGTCCCGGAATCCGCATGCACCTGCAGCTCTTTTCGCTCATGCGCTCGCCCGGCCGCATGAAGTACCTCGCCGGTTCCGAGTCCTCGCAGGCCGTGTGGATCAATGACACCACCCCGGAGCGCATCGCCGCCCGCTTTAAGGAGATCTGGGATGCTTAACTGGATTAACACCCGCAGCGAGGCGGAGCTAGCAGCCGCAGCCCGCGACCTCTTCGCCGCTGCCTTCCCGGACGCGCCCGAGCCCGCCGGCGTGTGGGCCGCTCCCGGCCGCGTCAACCTCATCGGCGAGCACATCGATTACGCCGGCGGCGCCTCCATTCCCTTTGCGCTGGAACAAAACACCGCCGTCGCCGTCGCACCCCGCACCGATGGCCTTCTCCGGATAGCCTCCGAATACGACGGCAGCGTTGCCCAGGCCAGCCTCCCACTCTCCGAAGTCCGCCCCGGCCACCCTTCCGACTGGTCCGGCTACGTCGCCGGCACCGTCTGGGCCGCCACTGCCGCGGACGTTCTGACCTGCACCGGCCTCGATATTGCCATCGTCTCCGATGTCCCCGTCGGCTCTGGCCTGTCCAGCTCCGCCGCCCTCGAGTGCTCCGTGGCCGTGGCCGCCTACGAGCTTTGCCATGGCAAAGCTCCCGATGACGCCGCCCGCGCGCAGCTGGCCCAGGCTTGCATCCGCGCCGAAAACGAGGTGGTTGGCGCCTCTACCGGCGGCTTGGACCAAAACGCCAGCCTCCTTGGTCAGCGCGGCAAAGCCCTCTTCCTGGATTTTTCCACCGGTGCCGCCGAGCGCGTGCCGTTCAATATCGAGGCCCAGGACATGGTGCTGCTCATCGCGGACACCAATGCGCCGCACACGCTTTCCGACGGTCAATATGCCTCCCGCCGCGGCATCATCGACGCCGTCCAGGCTGCCGCCGGCCGCTCCATCCGCGAAATCCCGGACGCCGTCGCCTTCGCCGCCACCGTCAACCCCCAGGAGGCTGAACTCTACCGCCGCCGCGTGCGCCACGTGGTGGAAGAGACTGACCGCACCTTAGCCGCCGCCACCGCGCTCACCTCTTCCGACCTGGCAGAATTCCGCCGCCTCATGCGCGAAAGCCACATTTCCCTGCGCGATCTCTATGAGGTCACGACCCCCGAGCTCGACTCCGCCTTCTCAGCGGCAGGCGAACTCGGCGCCCGCATGACTGGTGGCGGCTTTGGCGGCGCCGTCATCGCGCTCATCCCGCGCTCGGACGTCGAGTCCACTGCCCAGGCCATTTATGACGCCGCAGCATCCCGCAGCTTCCCAGAACCTACCTTCTTGGTGGCCCGCCCGGGAGATGGCGCCCGCCGACTCGCCTAACTCCGCAGGCCGGCTGGCCTCAGTCGCGCCTCCTCCCAGCGCGCCTATTGTCGCGCCTTTTATCGTTAGGTCCATACTGATCAGGCTGATCTGAAGGCTGGGCCGCCTCAGATCGGCCTTAACTCCCTCAATTCGGCCTGATCAGATCAGCCCTAAGCCCTAAGCAATTGGATCACAACGCCGAGAGAGCTTTTTGAATCCCCTCGCGCAGCGTCTCGCGAGACTGCTTCATCGGATGCGCAATCGCGCGCAACCCCATGTACGCAATCTGGTCGGCTGCCCGATTCAGCGGATCCCCCGCATGCCCGAGCACGCGCCGGATATCGACCTCGCATTGACCTTGGATATCACCCCAAGCTTGCTGGAATCGGGACCGCGCACCCGAAGACACCCCTCGCCACGTGCGCCCCGGCCGCGATGCTTTAGAGCCGCGCTTATGCACAATCTGCTCGACCGCCTCCAAAGCGGCTACGGAATCGGACTCAATGACCGCCTTTCGCGCACCCACCTTGAGCAGGTATTTCAGCGCGAGCGTCAGTGCTTCGAGCTCGAGCTCATCGGTGCTCGCCTTGGTTTCTCGAGTCCGTAACCGGTAGTCGCCGTTGCCTGCAACGAAGCACATCGACCCCTTGAATACGGTATCCGAGGAAGCATCGGTGGCTATGCGCACCACGTCGCCCTTGGACCATGAGGAGGCGCGCGAGAAGTTCGGCCACCAGTGTGCTTTCGGCGTCTCTACCTGTGCCGATTGCTTCTTTTTCGGTGCCTCACCCATCTTGCGCGCCTTCCGTGCGGTCAGGCCGGCTTGTTTTCTGCGCACGGAGCTCGCGCTTTTCGAAGCCCTATTTTCTCCCGCAAAGCTGCCCGTCACCGTGAAACCGTCAGCCGTGAGTGCCGCTCGCAACGCATTCTGCCTGCGACCAGTGACAATCCACACTCGTCCGTCGAGTCCCTTGAGTGCGCGTTTGACCTCGCGCACGGCGATATCGACGATATCGCCCTTCTTCGTCTGGCCGCGGCGCACAAAACGCGTCTGCTTAGTATTGACTGCGATGACCCAGCCTTCGATGGTGCCGTTGGGGGCGGAATCCCAACGCTCGTCCCAGAGCGCGACCGCAACATGGATTGGTGCCGAGACCATGTCCGAGGTGATCTTGCGGGTGCCATAGGTGCGCGATTGCGTACCGGTTAGTTCTGAGAGCTCGATGGGTTCCATTATCTCTAGTAAAGCACGGTTAACCGCGCTGCTGAATTATCCCCCACACCGCCGCTGTGAACTACTTCCCCTTAGGTCGAAGGTGATCGAGCCGATCTGAGCACAACCCGCCCTCAAATCAGCCTCAACGCCTTCAACTCGGCCCGATCACCTTGGACCTAACGTTCCGCCTCTCACTCAAGGCCCTCGGAAATTCACCTTCCTGAGCCGCATGATGCGTGCCCCGCCCCGCCAGCCGCGAAGATGAAACCATGATTACAGATCACTTCATCAACCTTCGTTACGCCGGAGCCGAAAGTCCGCACCATTTAGCCCTCCAGCGCGGTGAGCTCACCCAGATAGCGCCCTGGGTCGCCGTTCCTACGGCCACCTGGAGGCAATGGGTGCGCCATAAACAACAATTCGCCAAAGTAGTCGCTGCCGGGTGGAGCACCCACCGCGCCGTCCTCATCGGTAAATCGGCCGCGCGGCTGTGGGGAATGTGGGTAATTTCCAGGGAAGGGGAGGAGGTGGAGTTAGCGGTGCCTTCGGGAAGCGTGCCCCCACGAAGGCTCACCGCGAAAGGCTATCGGTACCGCCGGGTAAAGTCCCTCCAGGAATCCACGGTGTCGATAGCGGGTGTGCGCGCCACGAATCCCGCCCGCACCTGCCTCGAAATCGCCCGGCTACACGGATTCCCAGATGGCCTGGTAGCTACCGATTCTGCCCTCAGACAACACGACGTCACCACATATGACTTGCACGAAGAACTAGCAAAGATGCGGCGCACGAGGAGACAAGCAGCCATGCGTAAGGTTATCGAGCACGCGTATGGCGGATCGGAATCGCCCTATGAGTCCTATCTGCGAGCCCTCATTATTGAGCGTTTCCCGCAGGTGAAAATTGAGCCGCAGAAACCACTGCTCGGGAAGTATCGGGCGGATCTCTGTCTCGATGGATGGCTGGTGGTCGAGGTCGATGGTGATGCCAAATATGACGGTGCCTATGGCGAGGCGCCCGCCCACGTGGTCAAGCAGCAGATAAAGAGGCAGCGAGCGCTAGAAAACCGCGGATACGTGGTGCTGCGCTTTGGCCCCAGCGAAATGAAAGTGCCGGACGAGGCTTTGCAGATAATCGCCAGCCACCTGGGAAAACGCGGCAGGAAAGTAGCCTAGATCACCCCCGCGCCACCCCGTAACACATAAAAGTTGTTGAACAAAAGGCATAGCTACCTTTAAGATGATGCGCATCACAAATTAATGCGACCTGCATCACGAAAGGTGAAATCTAGTGAGTGCTGAGACATCACACGCCACTCCGGCGCAGGCGGGGGACAAGACCCCGCCCAAAGGCCTCGGCGCCATGGCTGGTGCCATGTTCCTTATGGCCACCTCCGCCATCGGTCCGGGATTTTTGACCCAGACCTCGGTCTTTACCGTGCAGATGGGCGCGTCCTTCGCATTTGCGATCATGCTGTCCATCCTCGTGGACATCGCTATCCAGCTCAATGTGTGGCGCGTTTTGTGCGTGACCGGCATGCGCGCCAATACCTTGGGCAATACCGTGCTCCCTGGCCTGGGCTGGGTGCTTGCCGTATTCGTGTTCATCGGCGGCGCGGTCTTTAATATCGGCAATATCGCCGGTTCTGGCCTGGGCATTAACGCGATGCTGGGCATCGATTCGCGCATCGGCGGTGTCATTGCCGCGGCCATCGCGATCTTCATCTTCCTCTCCAAGAAGGCGGGCATGGCCCTCGACCGCCTCGTTGCGGTCTTGGGTGCGGTCATGATCTTGCTGATGCTCTACGTTGCGGTGGTCAGCCAGCCACCGGTGGGGGAGGCGCTAAAGAATACCGTCGCACCGGGCGAGATCGACTTCTTCGTCATCACCACCATCATTGGCGGCACCGTGGGCGGCTATATCACCTTTGCCGGCGCGCACCGCCTCATCGATTCCGGCCACACTGGCGTGGAAAACGTCAAGAACATTACCTATACCTCGGTAAGCGGCATCGTGGTCACCGGCATCATGCGCATGCTCCTCTTCTTGGCGGTTCTCGGTGTGGTGGCCACCGGCGTGGCGCTCTCGGACGACAACACCGCGGCGGATGCCTTCTACAATGCCGCCGGCGAGTTTGGCCTGCGTGCCTTTGGCGTGGTCCTCTTCGCGGCCGGTTTGTCCTCGGTTATCGGCGCCGCCTATACCTCGGTATCCTTCGTGACCTCCCAGGACACCTCGACGCGCACCCGCAATATCCTCACCATCGTCTTCATTGCGGTGTGCACGGTAGTCTTTGTGGCCATCAACTCCGCGCCGCAGAAGTTGCTCATCTTCGCCGGTGCCATCAATGGCCTGATCCTGCCTATCGGTTTCGCCCTCGTGATGTGGGTGGCCTGGCACCGCCGCGATCTCCTGCAGGGATACAAGTATCCCAAGTGGTTGCTGATTATCGGCACCCTGGCGTGGGTGCTCACCATCTTCATCGGCTTCAAGGCTTTCTCCGGCATCACCGAGCTGTGGGCATAATGCAGACCCCAGAGCAGGTGCGCGAGTATGCGCGCAGCCATGACATGGCCACCACCGCCGGGCATGCCCGCGGTTTCATGCAGGCTAACCTGCTGGCCGTGCCGCAGGAATACGCGTTTGATTTCTTGCTCTTCGCTCAGCGTAACCCCAAGCCGTGCCCGATTGTGGGCGTGCTGGAAGCCGGTCAGTACACCTCCGAGCTTCTGCCGGGTGGGGACATCCGCACCGATATTCCGGCCTACCGCGTCTTTGAAAACGGTGAGCATACTGCCACGCTTGCCGACGCCACCTCGTACTACACCCCAGACATGGTCAGCTTCCTCATCGGTTGCTCTTTTACCTTTGAGACTGCGCTGCAGGATAACGGCATTGAGGTCGCGCACATTGCTCAGCAGCGCAACGTGCCGATGTTTAAAACCACGATTCCCACCACCCCGGCCGGCGTCTTTTCCGGCCCCATGGTGGTCTCCATGCGCCCGATTCCGGCCGCGCAGGTCTCCGATGCGGTGCGGATTACCTCCCGTTACCCATCGGTGCACGGCGCCCCGGTTCACGTGGGTGACCCGGCGGCCATTGGCATTGAGGATTTAAACCGCCCGGACTTTGGTGATCCGGTCGAAGTGCCGGAGGGCTGCCTGCCGGTCTTTTGGGCCTGTGGGGTGACCCCGCAGGCCATCGTGATGGAATCTAAGCCGCGCTTAGCTATTACGCACGCACCGGGTCAGATGCTCGTGACCAACGCCCGGGATCAAGATTTTCTCATTCCTTAATCGTCTAGCACGGCGAGGATCTTCTCGCAGGTATTCATGAGGCTGTCATGCGCGAGTGTGGCGGCCTCGTGGCGTTTTCCGTCCGCGATGAGCGTGGCCAAGGTGATATTTCCTTGAATGTGGTCCGCATGTAGCTGCGGGTAGCGTGGGATTGCTAGCAGGAAGGTGAGCCGCATTCGGGCGAGAAGATTATCCATCTGCTCATTGAGCGTAGGCGAGCCCAGCGCGGCCACCAGCGTGCGGTGGAAGCGTTGGTTGATGGCGGAGACTTCCTGGTGCTCGCCGCGTGCCGCGTAGTCGAAGGCGGAGGAAGTGAGGGTGACGAGCGAGGGGGCGTCGGCAAAAGCGCCCCACCGCACCGCCGCTGGCTCGATGGCCGCGCGGGCGGCAAAGAGGTCGCGGATATAGTCTGCATCCGGCGTCGCGAGGAAGACGCCGCGATTAGGGATGCGCTCGACAATGCGCTCCGCGGCAAGCCTGGTGAAGGACTCGCGGAGGGTATTGCGCGAGCAGTTAAAGCGTTCGGCCGCTTTGACCTCGCTGAGCTGCTCGCCCGGCTGAAACTCGCCGGCGGAGATGGCCTCGCGCAACTCGGAGGCGACAGACTGGGAAAGCATGACCACAACTGTACTAAAAAGTTATACACCTCACATTGAAGATGGGGTGCATAACGATGGCGAGAGCGCTAATCGATGGTCGCGATGACCTTGGAGGAATCCAGACGGTCACCCTCGGAGGCCAGGAGCTTGATGGTACCGCCGCGTGGAGCCTTGATGGCCGATTCCATCTTCATGGCCTCGACGGTGGCGATGGCATCGCCCTCGGCCACGGTATCGCCGTCCGCAACGTTCCAGGCCACGAGGTTGGCCTCGAACGGGGAGGTAACCGCATTGTCATCGGTAGACTGTGCGCCGGCCGAAGACGGCGCGGTGGAGGCAGAACCACCGGCCGAGCCGGCGCCCGGCGCGGCGAGGAAGTCGACGGGGACGCCGACGTTGACCAGCTTGCCGTCGATTTCTACGGCCACATTGCGGCGCTGGGTGTAAATGGCCTCGACCTTTTCCACCTGGTTGGCGGCAGACGGACGGTAGTTGTGATCCACCCAGTCCGTAAACACGCCGATTTCGGAGGCACCAGCGGCAGCGGTGTCCTCGGCCGGTGCGGCAGTGCCGATGAGTGCAGGCTCATCCATCATGTCGCGGTGGAACGGCAGTACAGTGCGCACGCCAGTAACGGTGAACTCGCGCAGGGCAAAGCGGGCGCGGGCTAGGGCGATCTCGCGGGTTGGGCCCCACACCACGAGCTTGGCAATCAGGGAGTCATAGTACGGCGGGATGATAGAGCCAGAGCGCACCGCGGAATCTACGCGGATGCCCGGGCCGGTGGGCGGCTCGAAGGAGACGATAGTACCAGGGCACGGGGCGAAGCCATTGAGAATGTCCTCGGCATTGATACGGAACTCAAAAGCATGGCCGTGGGACTGCGGATCCTCATCGAAGGACAGCGGCTCGCCGGCCGCGATGCGGAATTGCTCGGCGATGATATCGGTTCCGGTGACTACCTCGGTAACTGGGTGCTCGACCTGGACGCGGGTATTGACCTCGAGGAAGGAAATGGTGCCGTCCTCGGAGACAATGTATTCCACGGTGCCGGCGCCGGTATAGCCCACCTTGGAACAAATGGAGCGCGCGCCTTCGATGATGCCGTTGCGTTGGGCGTCGGAAAGCGCGGGCGCCGGAGCCTCCTCAATGAGCTTTTGGAAGCGGCGCTGGGTGGAGCAATCGCGGGTGCCGAGCACGCGCACATTGCCGTGCGTATCGGCCAGCACCTGGGCCTCCACGTGGCGCGGGTGGGTGAGGAACTTCTCCACGTAGCACTCGGCGCGGCCGAAAGCCTCCATGGCCTCGCGGCCGGCGGAGTTGAACGCCCCCTCGATCTCTTCCATATTGTCCACGACCTTCAAGCCGCGTCCGCCGCCGCCATAAGCGGCCTTGATGGCAATGGGCAGGCCGTGCTCTTCGGCGAAGGCGCGGGCCTCCTGCCAGTCATCGATGGGATCGGAGGTACCCGGTGCCAGCGGCGCGCCGACCTCCTCGGCCACGCGGCGCGCAGCGATCTTGTCACCGAGCAATTCGATGGACTCCGGGGAAGGGCCAATCCAGATCATGCCGGCCTCGGTAACCGTGCGGGCAAAGTCGGCGTTCTCGGACAAGAAGCCGTAGCCCGGGTGGATGGCATCGGCGCCGGCGCGCACCGCGATATCGAGCAGTGCGGGCACGTTCATGTAGGTATCGGCCGCGGTATTGCCCGGCAGCGCATAAGCTTCATCCGCTACTTGGGTATGCAGGGCACCAGCGTCTGCTTCGGAGTAAATGGCGATGGACTTAATGCCTAGGTCACGAGCGACGCGGGCGATACGCACGGCAATCTCGCCGCGGTTAGCAATGAGGACGGTCTTAATCTGCATTCTGTTCTCCAGTGTTCAAGGCTTGGGGTGCTATGAGTTCAAAGTTCACGCGCGCGCCGGGTGGCAGCTGTGCAGCAATATCAATATCTTCTTCCAATACGGTGGCGATGACCGGGTAACCGCCGGTCACGGCATGATCACGGAGGAAGACCACGGGCTTGCCATTGGGTGGGATTTGGATCGAGCCGGCGACCATGCCCTCGGAGGGGAGCTCGCCGTCTTTAACGCGCTCAATCGGCTCTTCGCCATCGAGGCGCAGGCCCACGCGGTTGGAATCCGAGGTGACGGTCCACTCGGTATCCAGGAAGGCGGAGACATTATCGCCAAACCAGTCATCGCGCGGTCCAAGTACGCAGCGCAGGGTGGCGCGGGTTTTGCCGTCGGAGCTTTCAGAAACGCGCAGTGGGTTGGCTAGCTGGGCGTCGGTCATGCCGGTAGAGCGCGGCAGCACGCCGATGACATCGCCGGTGGTGACTGGGTCCGGGCCAAGGCCAGAAAGGACGTCGGTGGCCGCGGAGCCGAGCTCGGATTCAGCGATGATGCCGCCGCGGATGGCCACGTAATTGCGCATGCCTACCGTTGCAGGGTCCACCGTGACGGTTTGCCCGGCCGTGACCAGCACAGGGCGAGCAAGGTGAACCGGCATCTCGCCGAGGCGCACACGGGCGGTCGCGCCGGTGACGCAAATGACGGTATCGGTGAGCGCGTGGAGCTTAATGCCGCCGATATTCTCCAGCACTGTTGCCCCGCGCGGGTTGCCCACGGCCACATTGGCGGTCGCGGCGGCGGCGCGGTCGGCGGCACCGGAGGGGGTCACGCCGAGATCGCCCACACCGGGGCGGCCCAAATCTTGGTAGAGGGTGAGCAAGCCGGCATCGATAACCTCCATGCGCGGCAAGCGGGCAGGGGCGCGCTTCGAGCGGGCAGAGTGATCAACAAGCTCCGGCAGCTTATCCACGCTGCGATAGCGCACGCGGTCTCCCGGCTGTACCAGCGCCGGCGGGTTGGCATTGGAATCCCACATCGGCGTATTGGTGGTACCTAGCAACTGCCAGCCGCCCGGGGAAACGCGCGGGTACACCGCGGAAAACTCACCCGCGATACCTACAGCACCGGCCGGCACCGCGGTACGGGGACTGGAGCGGCGTGGCACAGCACGCGCCTGGGAGGGGTCCGACGGCGCACAGTAGGTAAAGCCCGGGGCAAAGCCGCCGAACGCCGCGGTCCACTCGGTAGAGGTATGCCAGTTAATGAGCGCTTCGCGCGAAAGACCCAGCAGGTCCGCGGCCTCGTCCACATCCTCGCCGTCATAGAGCACATCGATTTCTACCGTGCGGGCCTCCGCAGCCGTCGCGGCGGCAGGGGAGAAATCCTGCAGGAATTCGGCCGCATCGCGCGCCGAATCCGGCGCTTCAAACGTCACCAGCAGGGTGGTGGCGGCCGCGATGCAATCCACCTGATTCTTCAACGGCTTGGCAGAAAGCGCCGTGTGCCAATCCATGACCTGGTTCAATCCATCCAGGTCAATGAGCAACGCGCGCGTGCCCACAAAATTAATGTGCATTAGATAAAGCTCCGAATCTCGATGCCTTCTTCCCTCAGGCGCTCCACGACGCCGCGCAGCAGCTTCACCGCGCCGGGCGAATCGCCGTGGGTGCATACGGATTGCGCATCCACCTCGAGCTTCGTGCCATCCACGGCCGTAATCGACCCGGTCTGCGCCACCTCAAGTACTCGCTGCACCACCTCATCGGCGCTGCCCAGCACCGCATTGGCCTCCTTGCGCGAGACCAGCGTGCCATCGGGGTTGTAGTTGCGGTCCGCAAAGGCCTCACGGATGACGGTAAGCCCGCTGCGCTTGGCGACGTCCACCGCTACACCCCCAGGCAGCAACATCACCGGCAAGTCTCCAAAGGCCTTAATGCCCTTGATGACGGCTTCTGCCTGCGCCTT
Organism: Corynebacterium sp. MSK074; assembly: GCF_030229735.1. Taxonomy (NCBI): domain Bacteria; kingdom Bacillati; phylum Actinomycetota; class Actinomycetes; order Mycobacteriales; family Corynebacteriaceae; genus Corynebacterium; species Corynebacterium sp. MSK074. The sequence goes on along the minus strand of NZ_JASPIX010000007.1, from coordinate 14,866 downwards.
ATCCTTCACAATCGCGTTATACATCGCACCGTGCGGTTTTACATAGGAGACCGTGGTTCCATTGGCACGGGCCAAAGCGTCGAGCGCGCCAATTTGGTAGGTCACCTCGTCTGCAAGCTCGTCCGGGTTGTAATCGATAAAGCGGCGGCCGAAACCTGCGGCGTCGTTATAACCCACGTGTGCGCCTACGGTCACGCCTGCTTCTGCGGCCGCCTTGAGCGTGCCGGCAATCGAGTGCGGGTCGCCCGCATGGAAGCCCGTGGCCACGTTTGCGGAGGACACCATCTCCAGCATTGCCGCGTCATCTGCGACCGGATTGCCCGCAGTGGTTTCTCCCAAATCCGCATTGAGATCGATATGGAGCGAGGACATTCAACACCGTCCTTAAGATTGTTGAACAATTCGAATGTCATTAAGTGTAACCCTCGCCACTGTCATTTGTGAAGACGGTTACGTTTCGTTTACCCGCGTGCGCACCCCCACCTAGGCGCGAGAAAACCGCCCCGTCCCGGGTAAGAGGTCCGGGAGGAGGCGGCATGGCCTGTTAGAGCCCAAGGGTCCGAAGGTTCTAGCTTGTGAAATCTTTAGCGGCCGTAGTTTTGGACAGCGTAAAGCTTGCCTTCAGAGTTAATGGCAACGCCGACTCCGATGGTCTTGGCGCGTGGGTCCAGCATAATCTTGCGGTGCCCCGGGGATTCGTACCAAAGCTTGACCAGAAGGGCATCGGAATAGTCGCTCCACGCCTGCAAGACATTCTCGCCGCCGGCCGGGATATTGGAAGGGTAGTAGTTCCAGTGCTGCGGGCGGTGGCTGAGCTTATCAGCGCGCACCAGCTGGTCGGCCCAATCTTGAGCCAGCCCATTGAGTGCGGCATTAGCGCGAACCGGGCGCAGGCCGTGAGCCTGGCGGTATTCGTTGGTGTGGTTGATGATGCTCTGCACGCGATTGGAAGCCGGAGCGGCGGGCTTTGCTGCTGTAGCCGGCGCGGCGGGAAGGTTTAGCGTCGGCACCGGAAGGTTCGCGCCATTAAAGTTGCCCGAGGAACTTAGGGAGCTGGAGGCTTCAGCGGGTGCAACGCACATTCCCAATGCGATGGCTGCTGCAAGGGCAGGGGCTATAAATTTTTTGGTGGAGAAGCGAATAGTAGGGGTGAACATGAGCGGAACCTTTCTTCTGTAACCTGGCGGAGAATCAGGCGGGAAACTGGGAGAATCAACAGAAAAATCCGTTCCCCTTTGTTTAAAAGTTAATCAATTCCAGCAGATAAAATCGACTTGAACAGCAATTATTAGAATATTTGAAGTTGATGTTCCGTATAACTAATTGCTTCTTAGTTATTTCTCGAATTGAGCTAGGAAACTCCTGAAATCCCTCAGTCGGTTGCGTATTTCTCCTCCCCAACGGGGGTGGTTTCTAGTCAGTGTCTTAGATTCTCGGAGAAGCAGTAAGTGCTTGAGTCATGAGGGTGGAGTTTTAAGTCAGGCATAGGCAAACGCGTCCGTTTCTTGGTAGAACCTATAAAGATCGTGAGATTTACTAGGTTTCTTAACCTCTACCTGTCCTTTGCTTCTATGGGTGTTGCCCGGCAGTTGTCTCTCGGCGTCGTTGTGCGCTCGGTGAACGGGGTTTAGAAAGGAATAAGAAAAGCGCCCGGCGATGAATCGCCGAGCGCCACATTGAACGAAGTATTATGCCTTTGCGGGCACTTCTGTCCCTTGAGAAGCTGGGGCAGGAGAAAGAGCCGAGGAAATGATCTCGGCTGCTTCCTTGCGGGTTTGTGCGCCATAAAGCTGGTTGCGGAAGTCTTCTTTCATGATGCTGCGCGCCAGCTTGGACAGCAGCTTGAGGTGTTGCTTGCCGGCATTATCAGGCACAGCGATAAGGAAGGCAAGGTTAGTCGGTTCTTCGCCTTCTCCCCATGTAATACCTTCGGGTAGGCGGGCAAAGGCAAGGGTGGGCACTTTCACGCCGGCCGAGCGTGCGTGTGGAATGGCCACGCCGTGGCCTACCCCGGTAGAGCGGGTTGACTCGCGCTTTAAGGCAGCCCCAGCTACCGCCTCCATATCGGACATGCGCGCGGAGGTGAGCTTCACCATGGAGCGAATGACCTCTTCGCTAGAAGAACCCAGATCTTTATCGAGGCTAATCGTATCGACAGCAACCAGCGGCTTATCCTTGCGCTGCGTCAGTCCCACGAGCAGGAGAATAAGGCCAGCACAGACAGCGATGCCGGCAAGCATGGCGATAAAGAAGCCAACGACGTTATCTACCGCGCCGAGCACCGCGACGATCGGGCCGCCGTGCATGACGTGGTCTTGTGCACCGAAAAGACCGGCGAGCGCGCCGGCTACGGCACCACCGGCAACATTAGCGGGGATAACTTGTAGCGGGCGTGCGGCCGCAAGTGGAATGGCGCCTTCGGTGATGCCGAAAAATCCCATGAACAACGCGGCGATGCCCGCATCATTTTCGGCCTTGGTAAACCAGCGGCGGCGCAGGAGCGTAGCTACGCCCACGGCGAGGGGAGGTACGGCAATCGCACATGCGGCCATGCCCATCGGCGCCGCATTGCCGGCCGCGATCATGCCGCCGCCGAAGAGGAAGGCCGTTTTATTGAAGGGGCCACCCATATCGAAGGCGATCATGGCGCCCAAGATGAGGCCCAGCACGATGACGGAGGAGCCCTGCATTCCAGCGAGATAGTTGGTCATTGCCTCGAACGCGGCCGAGACCGGTGCGCCAATGAGCAAGATGAAGATGAGCCCCACGATGAGCGTGGTGAAAATCGGGATGACGATGATGGGCCAAATCGGTGCGATGAACTTGTGCACCGGAATCTTCTTAATGGCAAGAGCCACATAACCGGACAAAATACCGGTGACAATGCCACCCAAGAATCCGGCACCTGCCTCAGAACCGTAAAGCGAGCCGGTGGTGGCGATGAGTCCGGTAATAAGGCCAGGGGCAAGGCCCGGGCGATCCGCGATGCCCACTGCAATGTAGCCGGAAAGTACCGGGACCATAAGCGAGAACGCCAGGGCTCCGAGCTCATTGACTGTGTTCCAGAAGCTGTCTTCCGGAATCGCCATGCCCTCGGGCGTGGGCGTGCCGCCGATGGAGAGGGCGACTGCAATGAGCAGACCGCCGGTTACCACGAACGGGATCATGTGTGAGACGCCGTTCATCAGTGCCTTGTACAAGGTTTGACCTACGCTATTTTTGCGAGGCGTGTCTTCTTCCGTCTTCTCGGAAGTACCCTCCCAGCGCGTGGCGCTCAAGGATCTGCTGAGCAGTTCCTTCGGGTGTTTGATGGCCTCGTCCACGCCGGTGGCCTCGAGGCGCTTGCCGTGGAAGCGGTCCTTGGAAATGACCGTATCGGCACCAATGACAATGGCATCGGCTTCGTCGATGTCTTGCTTGCTAAAGGTTCCCTCTACGCCGATGGAACCATGAGTTTCAATCTTGATGCGGTAGCCCAGCTCTTGGGCTGCGGCCTCGAGGTTCTCAGCCGCCATATAGGTATGCGCGATGCCCGTCGGACACGCCGTGATGGCGAGGATGAGGGGCGATGACTCTGTAGTGCTCATGGTTCTCATTAAACGGCAATCGTTTGCGTTGACACAAGAGGAGGTTGCCTACTCGATGGCCGGTACGCTGGAGGCACTCCGCTATAGAAAGGGAACGCTCGCTCGTGAGTAAAACATCGCCGGATAATATCTTGCTCTACCTGCCGCAAAAGCAGGAAGATCAGGTGCGCGATATCTTTGCCGGCCTTGCTGAGCGCGGCTTTCCCGTCCAGCAGCAACGCCCGCACATTACGGTCACCTTTTCGCCGCACATGCAGCCGGAAGTGGTGGACTTGGCGGCCCAGCTGCTGCCGGCCGTCATCCCAGCGGATTTCCGGCGGGTAGGAAACGTCATTTTTGGCACCAAGCGTAAACAGACGGTGGCCTGGCTGCTGGAGACCACCGACGAGTTAGAGTTTGCCGCGCGAAAAATCAGCGCCGCAAATCCGGACGGGCGCGGGCCGCGCTGGACCCCGCACCTGACCATGGGCTTGCGCCTGCCGCGCGAGGAGGTCCCCGGCTATATCCAAGCGATGGACGAGCTCACCTCATCGCACTTTAAGGAGCTCACCGCCGTCGAGGCCGCCTATTGGCGCCCGCGCACGCAGGAAAAGACCCTTCTAGCAGGGGCTTAGAGCAGGGCCTGCAGCGCGCGGGCAACGCGCAGGACGGTCAGGTCCTCGCCCGGCTGGCCGACGACCTGCACCGCATCACCCACGCCTTCTTCCTCTTCGCCGCGCAGTGGCACCGTAATGGCCGGCCAGCCGAGCACATTGAACGGCTCGGTCCACCGCCGTAGGCTTGCGGCCGATTCCGCGGTATTGTCCGGGGTGATATCGGACCACTTGAGGGGGCCGGAATCGAGGGTAGGGGTGAGGATAATGGGGGCGTCGGCAAGCAGGGCAAGGGCCTCTTCGCGCAGCTTCTCTACGCCCTGTGCAGCCGCGTCATAGTTTTCCTGGCTGATATCTTCTCCACCCAGAACGCGCTGCAAGATAACGTCTTGGTACTTATCGCGCTGATCCAGCAATGGCCGGTGGACGTCATAGACTTCCTTCAGGCGCATCGGCTCATAGAGCTTGGCCGTAGCGGCGATGGTTTCTTCCAAATCTACGCCCTCGCTGAGTGCAAAGTCCGAGGTTTCCAGCTTCGCCAAGAGTTCAGCAAAGCGTTCGCCTTTGGCCTTAAGCGCGGTGACATCGATGGATGAAATGTCCTGTGCCGCGGTCGGTTCCTCATCCGTAGTGGCGATAAAAGCCTGCTCAATTAGGTCAACGGAGCTGGCAAAGAAACCAATGCAATCGAAGCTGGGGGCAAAGGGGAAGACCCCTTCTACCGGAATCAGCCCGAAGGTGGGCTTAAAGCCCAAAACGCCCTGGCAGGCGGCCGGTACGCGCACCGAGCCAGCGCTATCGGAACCTACTGTCAGGTCGAGCGCACCGCACGCCACTAAAGCGGCGGACCCGGAGCTAGACCCACCGCCGCATACTTCGGGATCGCGCGGGTTGATAACGCGTCCGTACGCGGAGGCATCGCCTAAAATGCCATAGGAAAATTCCTGTAGATTCGCCTTCGCCACCGGCAGCGCGCCCTGGGCCGTGAGACGCTGTACCACCGGCGCGTCTTTCACAGGTGTGCAGACAGCTTTGACCTTGGAGCCACAGGTGGTTGGTACGTACGCCACATCCACAATGTCCTTGAACGCCACCGGCAGCCCCTTGAGGGTCGGCGAAAGATCCACCGCGTGTTCATCAAACGGGATGATGGTAATCACCGCATTATGATTCTGCTGGGCACGGTTTAGGCGATCAGAGACAGTAGGCATAAGGGGAGCTAAATCCTTTCAGCACCGGAGACTAGCGATGCTAGCGAGGTAGATAGAGTATGCAGATGTTACTACCGTACATCAGAAATTGGTGAACAATTTTCCAAGTCTAGGCAAAACACCGTCTGAGTGGTGTCACTTAGCAAAAATCCCCAGTGCATCCCACGCAAGCCAGCCTCCTTCGCGGAGAGTGAAAACCAGCTGGTTTTCTCCTTCCTTTAGGGTATCTTCGGCGAGATCAAACTCGATTGCTGCGGGGCGCAGCGGGGTCGGGTCCCCACTGGCATCGCCTTGGCGCGAACCTTGCGTTGCGCCCTGTGGGAGCTCTACTTGTTTATGAAAGTCATTAACAGTGACGTCGAGAATGCCGCCGAGCTTGGTAGTGTCAACGAGCCATAGCGCCAGTGCCGCCTTCGCGGTGGGCTTATCCAATTTCACCGTCCACTTCAGCGTGTAAGCCTTGCTTCCCGCCCACTTATCGCCGGGGCCGGGGAGAAGGTAGGGGACGTCGGCGGGCGTAGCATCCGGTCCAACAGTGATTGTCTGGTCTGGATGCGCGGTGACGATCTTCTTGTAGTCCTTTGGGGAATACTGAAACTCCGTGCCCTTTCGGTCAAAGGAACCAATCGTGGCTAGCGCTGTGCCAGCAGTGACCGAAGGCAGGGAGGTAGACGTCGCTTTGCCAGAAGGAGAGGACTCAGCACCGGCAGCATCAACCACCTTGACATAATAAGACCACTTTTCACCGACAACATCGCGCCGGGAGTGGCGGAAAAAGGGAAAGATCGTCTTGCCCAACAGCACGTCTACACCATTGGAATCAGTGCCGATGACGCGGTAGTGATCCAAAACGACGTCCCAGGAGGCAGGCTCCCAGGTGACGTAGTTTTCCATGAGCTGCGGTTCTGCCTGAACACCGGTTACGGCCGGCGGAGCAGCAACCGCACCAGGAGCTGGGGTAGAGGAATCCTGGTTAGAAGAACCCTTGCGGGAAGAACCGCGGCGAGAGGAAGAAGAGGAAAGCGAGCTAAATAGTCCCATGATGAATTGTCCTTTCGGGGTTTAGAGGGAGCGCAGCGTGTGCTCGCCGGCATTGGTGCGGAAGGAGAAAGCAGTCTCACGCGGGGCGGTATCATCACGCTCGATCCAAGGCACGACGACGAATTCGGAATCAAGGTGCTCGCGGGAAGCGCGCACCTTGATGTAGCCGCGGCGTTTATCCATGGCCTTCACATATGGCTTTTCCAGCCACTCGGTACTCTTGGAGCCGGCGAAGCCATCGCCATCGGAAGCAATGGAAGTAGCAACCAATTCCACGCCTACAGGTTGGCCGGATTCAGATTGGATTTCGGCAGCGCAGTGCTGATGAATATCGCCGGTGAAGACAATAGGGTCACTGACCTTGGAAAGGGATTCGATAAGCCGGCGACGCGCTGCGGGGAAGCCGTCCCATTGATCGGTGCTATCGGCGATCGGTACGACGACCACGCTATTGACCACCACGTTCCACTGTGCTGGGGAAGTGGCGAGCTTATCGTTGAGCCACTGCTCCTGCTCCGCGCCCAAGATGCTGGCATCTTTCGCAGATTCTTCGCGGTATTGGCGGGTATCGACCAGATTGAAACGCAATAGCGTGCCCACGTCGAAAGAATCGTAGATGCGGTTATTGGGGCCATCGGGAAGCGCGGGCGGGGCAACCGGCAGATTCTCGTAGAAGGCCCGGTAAGCAGCCGCGCGCTGGTAAAGGAAGTGCTCGGCTTTGGTGCCAATCTCGGACCAATTACCGGCGTAGTTATTTTCTACTTCGTGGTCATCCCACACAATCGCCATCGCGGCGCGTGCGTGAGCGGCCTGCAGGTGCTCATCGGACTTAAAGAGCGAGTAGCGCAGGCGATACTGTTCCAGAGTCTCCACCTTTGCCTTGAAAACGTCGGGCACGCTTGCGCCTTGGCGCCAGAGATTATCGCCTTCCAAAATGCCGTACTCGTAGATGTAGTCGCCCACGAAAATCGTCATATCCAGGTCCGGTTCCTGCGCAATGTGTTTCCACGGGGTGAAATAGCCGTGGTACCACGCCTGGCAGGAAGCCACGGTGAAGGTGAAATTATCCACCTTTGCGTCGGGCGTGGGCAGAGTCTTAAACCGACCTACCGGGCTCACCTTGCCATCCGCGCGGAAGCGATAAAAATACTCAGTGGCGGGCTCCAGCCCAGTCACCTGCGGGTGCACCGAGTGCGCCAGCTCTCGTTGAGCTAGGGCTTCGCCGTGCTTGACGACGTCCCCAAACCCCTCATCCTTCGCAACTTCCCATCCCACGCGAACATCGCCGCCGGTCATGCCGCCATGGCCATCCTCGGCCAGCGGTTCAGGGGCCAGGCGCGTCCACAAGATCATCGAATCGTGCCGCGGCGTGCCCGCCGCTACACCTAGGCCAAAAAGATCAGAATCCTGCGGATGATCCCCACCTTGCGACGATCCCCATGAACTCAGACTCGACTGTGCACTCGCCTTGGTCGGTGCATTAATTCCCGCGGCCACTGCTGCTGCAGAAACACCAGCAATCTGCAGGAAATTACGACGATTAAAAGAAGGACGACTATTTGAATCAGACATACAAAGCTCCGTTAAAAGGTCTATAAGGAACTTTTCCAGCCTAAGTAGCCGCAGTGAATCGCTGGTTAATTCTGCGGCAATAGTAAGAGAACGTCAGTAACCACCTCGCTGCCATGGATCGTTCTCTCGGCAGTACTCCGGGGAGTTTGCGTTCACGCAATCCGCCCACCATTTATGTGCTCGCATGTGCTCTTCTTCCACCTCGCCGGTTCGTGTCATCGCTGCGGGCAAATCCGAATCTGAACCCCCGTTCCCGCTGCCCGCCGGGGAGGAACACTGAGATGGATCGGAGACGTAGTGATCCGTTTGCGGGCACCGGTAGGGGTACTTTGACATCTGCTCGTCGTGGAGGTTCTGACATTCTTGCGCCCAACGGATAGTTCCATCGCTGTACCAACCATTGGTGGTCCAGCTACCGCCGCCATAGACGCACTCGGTAAGGGTGGGTTCTGCGGTGGATTCGGCGGTGTTCGTTAGGGGAGCGTCGGCAAGCGAAGGCTCAGTTTCCGATGTCGGCTGTGGCTCCGAAGAGGTCGTTTCCGGGGCAGAGCTTGTGGAACTAGAGCTGATAGTAGAACTATCGGCCGTGCTTGAGGTGCTAGGCGTCGTCGTTTCTTCCGGCTGTGACTCCGGAGAGGAACAGGAAGCTAAAGAAAGTATCACCGTTGCGACAGCGGCGATGTAGGAGAGAATCTTCATAATCTATGGATAGTAGACAATGAGAAAATAGCTGGTGGCGCTAAGTGGGGTGTCCTGCGCAACACCAAGGAAGTTGAGGCATGCTTCCCACTATGGAGCGGAGGATTCATCAACTACATTTAAAGCCATGACTTCCACCACCTCCGAGCCGCCAAAGCTCCAGCCCAGCTCCTATATTCCATTGATGTTCGCACTGCTTACGGCAGTGTTTGCCTTCCAGCTCAATGCGTCGATGCTCTCGCCTGCCTTGGCAACGATGGAGGATGAGCTGAGTGCCACCACCGCACAGATTGGCCTAACACAGACAGCCTTCTTTACGGCCGCGGCACTGTTCTCGCTGTTCCTACCGCGCTGGGGCGATCTCATCGGGCGCAGGAAGGTCCTCGGCGGCATGATGGCGGTTGCTGCGCTGGGCTGCGTGGCTTCCGCCGTCGCGCCAAACGTCGCCGTGCTGCTTATCGGCCGCATCATCCAAGGCGTGGCCGGGCCGACCGTCCCGCTCTGCCTCATCATGCTGCGCCAGCAGGTGCTCAATGAGAAGCAATACGCACTACTGCTGGGCATTGTGACCTCGGTAAATGGTGGTATTGCGGGCGTGGATGCCCTGGCCGGCGGCTGGCTGGCGGGCAACTTTGGCTACCGCTCGGTCTTTTGGACCATGGCAGTACTCTGTGCCATCGCGGTAGTAGCAGTGCAGGTATTTACCAAGGAATCCACGGCCACCGAAACCCCGCGCATGGACTGGGCGGGTGTGCTGCCCCTGGCCGTGGCGCTGGGTTGCGTTCTCACCGCATTCAACGAGGCCGGCAAACTTGCCGAGGCCAATTGGTTCCTCGTCATTATCCTTCTTCTTATCGGTGCCGCCGGCTTCTGGGCCTTCTGGAATGTGGAGAAGAAGGTCGCCGACCCGCTCGTGCCGGTGGCTTACCTTAAGCAGCGCCGCACCTGGGCACTGCTTTCTACCACGCTGCTTACCATGACCGGCGTCTTCGCCGTAATGAACGGCCTCATTCCGAACCTCGGCCAAGACCCAGACGCCGGCGCCGGCATTTCCGCCAGCACCATTTCCTGGGTCACCCTGACCCCGTACGCTCTCGCCGGCCTGGTCTTTGGCCCGATTGCCGGTTGGATGGCCTCCAAGCTGGGCTATAAGTACGTCCTGCAAACCGGCCTCATTGGCACCGTCGTCGGCCTGATTATTTCCATCTTCGTGGTCGGCGCCCCGAACGCATGGACCCTGCTCTTCGTCTCCATTTTCTTGGGCGTAACCTACGCCGGCATTGCCAATATCATGCTCAACGGCCTGGGCATTGTGCTTTCGCCGGCCGATAACCAGGGCTACCTGCCCGGCATGAACGCCGGCGCCTTCAACCTCGGCGCGGGCCTGTCTTTCGCCGTGCTCTTTGCAGTTTCCGGTTCCTTCGAGCACGGCTACCGCGCGGGCATGATCGCCGGCGTCATTATTCTGCTTGCGGCCCTTGCCCTGTCCTTCCTCATTCCTCGCCCCGAGTCCATTGATGACACCGTGGCGGCCGTCAACGCCCGAAAGTAGGCTCGTGGCATGACGCGAAAAATCATTCTGGACTGCGACCCCGGCCACGATGACGCGGTGGCCCTGCTTCTAGCTATGGGCAATCCCACCATTGACCTGTTGGGCATTACCACCGTTGGCGGCAATCAGACCTTGGATAAGGTCTCCCACAATGCCCTGGTGATCAAGGAAATCGCCGGCCACCCGGAGGTTCCGGTGTACGCAGGCTGCGATCGCCCGCTCGTGCGCCCCGTCGAGGTTGCCGAGGCCATCCACGGCTCCACCGGCATGGACGTCGAGGGCGTCCAGCTTCCGGAGCCAAGCACCGCGCTTGCCGACGCCCACGCTATCGACTTCATCATCGACACCATCATGTCCCATGAGCCCGGCGCCATTACCCTGGTGCCCACCGGCCCGCTTACCAATATCGCGATGGCCGCGCGCAAGGAGCCGCGCATCGTCGAGCGCGTCAAGGAAGTCGTCCTCATGGGCGGCGGCTACCACGGGGGCAATTGGTCCCCGGTTGCCGAATTCAATATCAAGATCGATCCTGAGGCCGCCCACATCGTCTTCGAAGAGCCCTGGCCCGTCACCATGGTCGGCCTCGATCTCACCCACCAGGCGCTTGCTACCCCAGAGGTCGAAGCCGAGATTAAGGCGCTAAATACTCCCGTCTCGGAGTTCGTCGTGGGCCTCTTCGGTTTCTTCCGCAAGGCCTACCAGGCCAACCAGGGCTTTGATAACCCACCGGTCCACGACCCGTGCACCATCGCCTACCTCATCGATCCGGACATCGTCCAGACCCGCAAGGCGCCCGTCCACGTCGAGCTCGCTGGCGCACTGACCACCGGCATGACCGTCACTGATTTGCGTGAGCCTGCCGACGCCTCCTGCCACACCCAAGTCGCCACCACCCTCGACCACGCCGGCTTCTGGCGCCTTGTTACGGACGCCCTCAAGAACCTCGCCTAGGCCGACTTCGCCTCGCCCCAGCTGCGCGTCCGCCGCGCGGGACCCCTACTTTCAGCCACGTTATGACTCCTGAACCACCAGTTCGGGGCCATAACGTGGCTGTTTTGTACTCCAACGATTCACCTCTCCTTGGCTTGTGCCTTTGGGAAGCCATTATGGAGTTTCGTGTGGGTCCAATCGAAGGAATTCGAGATTCGGGGCCACAAGGTGAAGCGCTTTCTGACGAAACTCACGAATTGAGGTTTCGAGACTGATGCTAGCGAAAGCTACTGGGTGTCCGTCGAGGAGGAATGAAATCGTCTCATCCTGTAAGTTTCGACCCGAAGAAGCGTAGAGCATGATGCCCTTTGCGGTTTTCCATTCTCCGCCAAGCGCTTCTTGGCTACGTAGGTAGGCGTAAAGCTGATAAAGGTGGGGGCTTTTAAGAGATTCGTTTCCTACGCGGTTCTCAATAAACATATTCGTGAACTTCGCATCAATAACTGTAATGTCACCTTCTGGTGATCGCAGAATGATATCTGTCTGCATGCTCGGTAATTGGCTGGGCGTTTGTTGAGCATTCCAGTGCAACCATTCTCCGCTGCTTACTTTCCAACCGATAGGGCTGAGGTGGTATTGAAACAGACCAAATAGAGCCTTTTCGAAAAGCTTTCGGAGCTCGTGTTGCGTGAGGTGCTTTCTGCTGAATCGAGTATGGGCGTCATCCCCACGCGCGGGCACGGCTAATTCCAAAAGCAGTCTGGCTACTGCAACTGGTTTCTTATCTGCAGGAGACAGCCTTCCACGAGGGAAGGCTGTCGATTTCGGCTTGGAAACTCCCATTTGAGTAAGTCTTCGAGCGAGCACCTTGCACCGGTGCGCAGCATCGCAACTGCTTACGTCTAAGAGCATTTGTGCTGCATATTCGAGGGCGTACTTAAGGAATTGGTTAACTTTGCTATTGATGGTGAGTTCATTGAACTCACAGGCAATGAGTCCCTTTTCGAGGAGTTGGTGGCGAGTGGTTTCGTACATGTCAATTCGGCCTCGCACCCGAGTTATATTTCGTTCGGTAAGGGTGAAACCAATGCTCAATTCTCTCCGAAAACGCCTTTCTACAGCGTCACACAGCATCGTTCCGATTAGCTCCGGAAGCTCAACACCCGCGTCTTCCACCGAGGCGTTGGATATATGACCATCAATAAAAGACTGCGAGGCGTATAGCTGGAGCATCCATACACTTCGAATAGGAACGTATATGTCTTCCGGTTGAGGGGAACTATCCGTTGAGGACATCGAGGGCCTGCTCTCGCTTCGCAGGATTGTCGAACCAATACTCTGCTATGAGCGGCTTGAGATCCGAGGCTACTACCTGGTCAAACCATTCCATAGTTGCATCGAAGGAACTGTCTGCAAGCTTTCGGCGTGGAGTAACAAAGCTGTGTCCGATTAGGTAGTCATCACCGAGATTGAAATCGTCCCGGATCAATTGATTGACCTTTTCGATCCTTCGCGCGATTTCACTGAGAGCCTCGTCATTGCGATTACGATTGGAAACACAAAAATTGCGCCAAGTGGAGCCCAGCTGCGGTACGAGATTAATGAAAGCGAACCTACGACGTAAAGCCATATCTACCATGGCAAGGGACCTGTCTGCTTGGTTCATCGTGCCGATGACGTAAAAGTTATCGGGAAGGAAAACTGCTTCTCCTTCTTTGCTATAAAGCGTGGTAAGCGCATTTTCAGGGTTTCTTTTGTCAGCTTCCAAGAGGGTAAGCATCTCACCAAAAATCTGCGCTGGATTGCCGCGGTTGATCTCTTCAATCACCACTACGTGTGGATTGGAGTCCTCCTTAGCTTTTTCCACTGCTTGGAGGAATGGGCCATCTTTTAGTTCAAGCTTCCCGCTACTGCTGGGACGGAAACCCTGAACGAAGTCTTCATAAGAAGTAGAAGGGTGGAATTGGACGGAGGTGACTACATCTTCCGCGTCTGACTTGCACAAGATATATGCCAAGCGACGTGCAAGCCAAGTCTTTCCCGTACCCGGCGGGCCTTGAAGAATCAGGTTTTTCTTTTCCTTCAGGCGTTCCAGCATTAGTTCGAGATCGTCTTTCGGGATAAAGCATCCGTCTTCGATAATTGCAGAAATGGTATAGACGTCCTCTTCCGACGAAGACTCTACGGTTTGGGCAGTAGCATCGGTTGGTTCTTGGTTGAAAACCCATGCTTCGTAAGACAATTGGGGAAAATTAGCCGGTTCGATCTCGGCAGTAGTAAGCCAATCTCGGATTTCATCGAGTGTAAGCAAATAATCTTTACCCGTCGAAACATTTTTCTGAATATTGATTCCAAGCGCGGAGTCTTGGGCAAGATACTTGGTGATGACTGAATCGAAAGTGAGGAAATAGCGGGGACGTGCCCAGAACAATGCCATGGTGTATGCCGTGATCTGGCGGTCTTTGGTCATCACGTCGAAATCGTGTATAAACTGAGCTCGATTTTCGGGCGTATCCGATTGGCTCACCGCGAGGGCCGAAGCGAAAAGGCTCCAGCTATTCTCCCAAAAACTTAGATTAATAACATCTGACGGCTTCGTAGCAAAGCACGAGCGTAAGTTGTTGAGTTGGGGCAGTCCCGAAAAATCCGTTGGTGCTGGGGCTTCAATTCCGAAGACGGTTTTAAAGGCTTGGCAGATTGCCACCTTATTAGATGTCGAAATTTGCCGGTTAGCAACACCGAGGATGGTAAAAGGATCCATATCAGTAGCGGGCACTTCTTCATCATCTATGTGCCATTTCCATAGGTGCTTGAACCGGAGCGGGCGTCCTGAGATTTCAGCAGTCTCTTTTAGTTTTTCGAGTAGCTCCGCGCGGTTGTTTTTGAAGGCAAGAAGTTTGGTGGCGAGTTCTGCGAAAAATTCCGGCCAGTCAAACGACGGTGACAATGGAGTTTCAGAGGAAAAGTCAGGATCTCCCATGCCTTGGATGACGGACTCTACTCGGTCAAAGGCATGGTTCCGAGAAACTTGGCAGATAGTAAGCAGTGAAGTTAGAGATCGTTGGAGGTCTATTCCTAGGTCATCGCGATTGAAGAAATCGCTTGACCAGTTGATCGGTCGGACGTGCCGCATCTCTTTTGGCTCATGAGGGCGGTACTCGTAATCGCCGGAGACATAGCCAAAATAAACTCGCCCTTTGTGCAACTTGCTCGGCATCAGAACCAGGTCGCCTACCTGCATTTGGTTCTTAAATCGGTTGAGTTGAGAAGCGTAGCTTGTGGATGTTTGTGCTTTGAGATCTGGGTGCTCTCGCACCATCGAGGCCTTGATGGAGTCTAAGGTAGTTTGCTTATTCACCTCTGGGCCATAGTCCATACCGGGAATGCCTAAGTTTGACTCTAGGGCTTCCTTTTCTCGTTCACCTTTGCGGCCTGCGCGTAGCACCCAGAAAAAGTCCGCACTAGATTCTTCAGGAAGCTCCTCTTGCGGGCCCGAATCGACTTTTCGTTGCTTATGCGCTTTGGAAATAAGCTCGTCGATTTCTCGGATCTGATGTTTTCCTAAAGGGTATGGGTTGGAAGCAAGCCAAGTGGCGCCCTCGGGAGGGTGTCAGGAAGTTTGTGTGTGAGGCTCTGATCTAGAAGGAGTTTCACCGATAATGACTACGGTGTCACCGAAGA